>NZ_JBSGEZ010000023.1:0-99524 GCF_053603155.1 Nocardia sp. NPDC004260
GCTGTCCAGCTTGCCCAAACCGTCCCCGCCGAGTTCGGCGAAGTCGGCGGACAGTGCGGGCGCGGCCGGGGTAGCGTCCGGAGCGGCCAGGACGGCAGGCCGGATCGGCGTGGCGCGCGCCGCGAGCGGTGGGCTGAGCCGGGCCGACCAAGCCATGGGTGACGTCGCGGGCGATCGCTGGACGAACCGTTCACCCGACCTCGGGAGGAGCACCATTCCGCGATGACAGTCACCGACACCTACGAGCGCCGCTCGTACGGGCTTTGGCAGAAGCCGCGCAGCGCCGGCCTTTTCGGCTTGCGCTGGGAGGAAACCGTGCTCGGCTTCGCGGTCGTGATCACGGCGCTGATCACCGCGATGGTCGGCGGCTTCCAGTGGGGTGTGATCGTCGGCGGCGTCGGCGTCGTCGTGATGGTCCCGCTGGTGTGGCGGACCGGAGGTCGTTCGGGCTACGAGACGGGATTGATGATGTTCAACTGGATGCGCTCGCGCAGTCGTGGCGAGCACGTGTACCGCGGTGGCCGCTTCTCCCGGATTCCCGGCGGCGTCACCCGTTTGCCGGGCCTGCTCGCGCCCTCCAAGTTGTACGAGGGCATCGACGCGGGCGGCTACAGCTTCGGCATGATCCACTTGCCGCAGTTCGCCCAGTACACCGTGGTGCTGCGCGCGTGGCCGCAAGGTCATGAGGCGGTGGACCAGCCCGTGATCGACCGGTGGGTGTCGGCGTGGGGGACCTTCCTGGCCTCGGTCGGACAGACCAGCGACATCGTCGCCGTGGTGCCGGTGATCGACACCGTGCCGGAGACCGGAAATCGTTTGCTCACCGAGGTTTCCACGATCACCAGGCCCGAGGCGCCCGAACTGGCCCAGCAGGTGATGTACGAGTTGGCCACCGAACTGCCGCAGGAGCGCGTGCAGTTGCTGCCGCGGGTGGCGATCACGTTCAAGGCCACCACCGCCGAGCGCCGCAAGAACCCGGCCGAAGAAGCCGTGGAGATCGGACGGCGCCTGCCCGGCATCTGCGCCGCGCTGGCGGAAGCCGGTGTGCGCGCTCAGCCGATGTCGGCGGACGAGGTGATCTCGTTCATCCGCCGCAGTTATGATCCCGCCTCGCAGGCCGACCTGGAGGTGGCCGCGGGCGAACCCGAAGGGCACGGCCTGGACTGGGCGGACGCGGGCCCGGTGTCCCACGACGAGAAGTGGGATTACTTGGTGCACGACGGTGGCCGGTCGGTCACCT
Source organism: Nocardia sp. NPDC004260 (assembly GCF_053603155.1). Taxonomy (NCBI): domain Bacteria; kingdom Bacillati; phylum Actinomycetota; class Actinomycetes; order Mycobacteriales; family Nocardiaceae; genus Nocardia; species Nocardia sp. NPDC004260. The sequence continues at coordinate 1,241 of NZ_JBSGEZ010000023.1, forward strand.
GGGAAATGGATGCCGCCCCCGAGGGTGCGGTCGACGAGCGGGTGCTGCAGCGGCTGCTCGCGCCGAATCCCGAAGTGCCGCGTAAACGCATCGCGATCGTGTACCGTCCGCACTCGGCCGCCGACGCCGCCGAGATCGTCGACGACGATTTCAAGAACGCGTTGGTGGCCCAACAGAGCGAACGTGGAGTCGTGTCCGCGGCGGCGACGCTGCGGGTGGGCGCGACTCAGCAGGCCCGCGAGGAGCAGGCCAGGGGTCACGGTGTGACCCGCTTCGGGGCGCTGGTGACCATCACCGAGCCCTTGCGCGGTGACCTGCCGCGCATCGAAGCCATCACGCGCGACCTGTCGACCCAGGCGCGCTTGAAGATTCGGCGGTGCTACCGCTACCAGGCGGCGGCCTTCGCGGCCTCGCTCGGTTGCGGTGTGATCCTGCCCGAACACGCGACAATTCCGAAGGCACTGGCGGGGTGAGCGATTCATGGCACGCGACTACGAGCCACCCGTGCGGGAACGGGACGAGGACGCACGCCGCAGGCGGCTCGAACAATCCGGCCGGGACGAGTGGGGACAGCGGCCGGAACGGCGGCGCCCCACGCGGGACTCGGCGCGGGTGAACGGCGAGGACCGCCAGGGCGTGGACACGACCGACCGGCGAGCGGGCGAGCGTCGCGCTCGATCGGGCGCGGGCCGGTCCGACGGCGTGCGCGCCGATCGGGGGCACACCGAACGCTCCCGCGCCGAGCGGAACTCGCGCATGTCCCGCGACGCGGTCACCGAGCGCATCGCCGCGCGTCCGGAGCGCAACGGCGCCAGGAACGGTCGCGTGGCACGGCCCGCGAAGGTCGACTACACCGCCGACCGCGCGATGGGCAGCCCGTACACGGACAAGGCGGCCCGTCGCGCGAAAGCGAAAGCCGATCGGCGCAAGCAATCCGGGCCACCGCTGCTCGACGACGCCACCCGCGCCAAGCTGGAGATGCTCGCCCGGGAGGGCAATGGCCTGCGGGCGGCATGGGCGCAGTTCCGGGTCCGCACCGACGACATCCGCCGCCGCAACTACGCGGCCCGCGCGGAGCAGACGATCGAGGACGGATTCGACCGCAGCACAGCGCAGCTCACCGACCGCGGCTACGCGGGCGCGGGCGGCGGCCGGATGAACGTGGTCGGCCGCCCGGTCGAGTACCGTGCCACCACGGCCCAGGTCGCCGGTCTGTGGCCCTGGTCGGTCGGCGCGGGCGCGCCGCTGATCGGCACGCCCCTCGGTTCGCATCTGCACACCGGCGCGCCGGTCTGCTTCGACCCGATGAACTGGTTCATGCGCGGCAGCTTCATCACCGCGCCCAGCCTGTTCGTGCTCGGCCTCAACGGTTTCGGCAAGTCCTCGCTGGTCCGCCGCATCGTGCTCGGTGGCATCGCGCAAGGGATCACGCCGTTGATCCTCGCCGACGTCAAACCGGACTACCGGAAGATGGTCGAGCTCGTCGGCGGCCAGGTGATCGATCTGGGCTACGGGCACGGCAAGCTCAACCCGCTCGCGGCGGGCGTGCTCGGCGCGATCGTCCCGCGACTGGAAGAGTTCCCGGCGCTGCAGCTGCAGGTGTTGCAGGACCTGCGGGCCAGGCAGGTGACGTTGATCGCGGGCCTGGTGGAACTGGTACGCGGCGACCGTGTCCGCGATTACGAGGAGACCCTGATCGCCACCGCGCTGCGCATTCTCTATCGGCCGGGCAGCGGGTACACGCCGGACAAGCCGCCGATCATGGAGAACCTGCTCGAGGTGATCGTCGGCGGCGGCGAGGAATTGATGCTGGACGCGGGCGCCGACGACACCGCGGAGTACCAGGAGGCGATCAAGGGGCTGCGCCGCTCCCTACGCGCGCTCACCCAGGGACCGTTCGGCGCGGTCTTCAACGGCCAGACCACCGTGCCGATCGATACCAGCGCGGTCGCGGTGTGCATGGACGTCTCGCACATCCCGACCGGCGACAAGAAGCTCAAAGCCGCGGTCATGCTGGCCTGCTGGGCCGACGGGTTCGCCTCGGTCGAGGCCGCGCACGTGCTCGCCGACGCGAAACTCGGTCCGCAGCGCTATTTCCAAGTGGTGATGGACGAGCTGTGGCAGGTGCTCGGCCTCGGTGACTTCATGGTCGACCGCGTCGACGAGCTCACCCGCTTGCAGCGCGGCATCGCCACCGCGCTGATCATGATCAGCCACACCATCAAGGACCTGCAGGCGCTCGGATCGGAAGCCGCCATCGCGAAGGCGCTCGGTTTCCTCGAGCGGGCGCGCGCCAAGATCTTCGGCGCGCTTCCGGCCGAGGAGATCAAACGGCTCGACAGCACGGTTCCGTTCACCTCGGCCGAGGAGGAGATGGTGACCGGATGGTCCGCGCCGCAAGCGCTGACCGGCGAGGCGCTCAAACCGGGGCAGCAGCGGCCCTCCCCGCCCGGCACCGGTAAGTTCCTGCTGAAAATCGGTGAGGATCGCCGCCCCGGTATCCCCTTCCACATGGAATTCACGCTGTCGGAGAAGGAAAGCGGGATCCACGACACCAACCAGCGGTTCAGCGAGTTCACCGAATCGATCTCGCGGGGAACGGATTCGCCGGGGAGCGCCGCATGATGCCGCACCGGTCCTACCGACGCGTCTCGCCGGAGGTGCGTCAAGCGGCGGTCGAACAGGTCATCGCGCTGACCGGCAAGCTGCGCAGTGAATCGGAGGCCTGCCGCGTGGTCGCCGAGCAGATCGGTGTGCACACGAACTCGGTGCGCAATTGGGTGCGCGCGGCCGAAGGCCCCGGTCTGGAGCGGATGGACGCCACCGCGCTGCGGCGCAAGGTCGCACTGCTGCAACAGCAGTTGGCTGCCGCCGCCGAGATGAACCGCACGCTGGCCGACACCCTCAACGAGACTCGGCGCCGCACGTGAAACCGGGCTGCGCGCGGCACGATGCCGGAGTGCGGCGGTGAGCGGCAAATCCGTGTTGTGGACGGCGCTGGGCGCGGTGCTCGGCCTGATGACCATAGTGCTGGTCATCGTCATGCCCGCCGTCGACGACGCCTGTGAGGGCGGCTCCGTGCTCGGCTCGCAGTCGGTGCTTCCGCCGCTGGGCGGATACCCGCCGGGCGATCGGCGCGCCGCAGCGACAACAGGTTCCGGCGCGAGCCAACCCAATCCGGCCGCGACCGCCACACCCTCACTCGCCGCGGGAGTCGGCCCGCTGCGCCGCACGTTGCCGATGGCCACCGGAACCTTCACGGTGTCGGACACGTTCGGCGCGCGGGGTGGCGCGCACAAGGGCGTCGACCTGGCCGCGCCGGACGGCACGCCCATCTTCTCGGTCTCCGACGGCCGCGTCGTCGCCGCCGGTCCGGCCTCCGGATTCGGCAATTGGATCGTCGTCGACTCGGTGGACATCAACGGCCGTTCGTACTCGGCGGTCTACGGCCACATGTGGGACTCCGGCGTCCTGGTCCGGCCGGGCGATACGGTGACCGCGGGGCAGCACATCGGCGCGGTGGGGTCGGCGGGTGAATCCAGCGGTCCCCACCTGCATTTCGAGATCGTCCCGGGCGGCCGGTTCACCGGCGGACGGCAGATCGACCCGCTGCCCTGGCTGGACGGTGCGCCGACCCCGGATGTCGGCGGTGCACGCGCGTATTCCAGCGATCCACGCTGCAGCCTCGGTTTCGGCACCGCCGGTGGCGCGCTGGCCGCGGGCAAGGTGCCACAAGAACTGGAGATCTGGTACCGCCGTGCGGGTTCGATCTGTCCGCAGATCACGCCGTCGCTACTGGCCGCGCAGGGCAGGCAGGAATCCGGTTTCCGGCGCGGCGCGACCTCGCCCGCCGGTGCGCAGGGCCTGGCCCAGTTCCTGCCGACCACCGCGGTGAGCATCGATCCCGACGACGGTCAGCCGTACGTGATCGATGCCGACGGCAACGGCGTGGCCAGCGTGTGGGATGACGGGGACGCGATCGTCGGCCAGGGGCGTTACATGTGCGCGATCGCGCACCAGATCCAGCGGTGGCAGGCCGAGGGCAGGGTACAGGGCGACATCGTCGCTCTGACGCTGGCGGCGTACAACGCGGGCGAAGGCGCGGTGCTGGCCTCGGGCGGCATGCCGAACCAGCTCGCGGCACACTACGCCGAGACCCAGCCATACGTGCGCAACATTCTCACCATGGAAGCGCAATACCGCGCGCCGGGTTCGCTCGGCCGGTTCACCCCTGGGCAGGGTTCGGCCGGCGAACAGATCGTCCAAGCCGCGCACGAGTGGCTCGGCACACCCTACGTCTGGGGCGGCGGGGGGCCCCAAGGACCGAGCGGCGGGGGGTTGGACGGACCGGGTCTGACCGCGGCGGCGGTGTTCGCGGCGTCCTCCGGCGCGGTGACGTTGCCGCGCACGGCCGAACAGCAGTGGGAGGCAGGCTCGGAGGTGCCGATGAGCAAGGCGCAGCCGGGGGATCTGGTCTTCAGTTCGTTCGGCGCGCGTGGACCCGCGCAGGTCGGCGTCTATGCGGGCAACGGCCGGATGATCCAGTCGGTGCCCGGCGCTGACGTCCGATCCGGCGGTGGCGTTTCGGAAGTCGCGGTGCCGGGAGACGGACGGGCGAGGAGGGTGCTGTGAGCGTTCACGGGCGCGAACATACGGCGGCGGGACTGCCGCGACGCCCCGGTGTGCGGCTAGCCTGGATGGATAGAGCAAATGCACGCGCGAAACTGGTGGTGATGCTGGTGGTGAGCGTCGCGGTGCTGGGTGCGGCCTGTGGCCGGACGGACCGCGCGGACTCGGGATCCGATGCGGCGCATTCCGCTACGTCCACACCCCGGTTGCTGGAGGGCGTGCCCGCCCCCGACCCGGTGACGCCGGACGGTGTCGCGGTCGCGGCGTTGCGGGAAATCTACAGTTGGCAGCCCGCCACCGAGACCCAGGGCGCATCTTTGGGACGAGCGCGGAAGTTTCTCGGCCCCAGCCTAATTCGTATGCTGGATGCGACGCCGACCGCGGTGGAGACGCCGAAGTCGACACTGCAGTGGGCGGATTGGGCGAGGGAAGGGGCGCATGTGGAGGCGTTCACCTTCGCGTCCGGCGAGAAGGCTCCGGCCCTCAGTGATCCGAACGTCCAGCAGTTCAAGATCGGGATCGAGCAGACCGTCGTCTATCCGAACGGACGCAAGGAGCCGCTGCCGCCCGCGACGGTGATCGCCACCGTCGTGCGCACACCCGACGGCTGGCGGCTCGACGCATTCCGCTGACCACTCGCTTTCCGTACCGGACGGCCGACCCAGGAGGGATACATGGCGAAGAAGAAAAAGGTGACGGATCCGGCCATCCCCGGACCCGATGTCAGCCTGCTACTGACCTACGCCGGCTTCGCGATCTTCGGAACCCTCTGGCTCGCGCTGCATCTGGGCAACATGCTCGAGGGCAGCCCGCAGAAGGTTCCGTTCAACCCGATCGCCATCGCGGCCGATCTGGCGCGGGGAAGGCTGCGCTGGCCGGGCGCGGCGACGGCGATCGTGCTGCTGGTGATCCTGAGCGTCGTAGCGTATCTGGTGATCCGCAAGGAGTTGCAGAAGCGCCGGTCCAAAGGCAGATTGCCGGTCGACGACAAGGCCGACGTGATGGGCAACGGCGGCGCGATCTCGATGCTCACCGAAGCGGGCGTCCGGGAGAAGGCCGAGCAGCTGGGGGTGAAACTCGGCTACGACGACGCTCCGGGCGTGCCGATCGGTGTGGGTGTGGCCGACGGGGTGATGCTCTACGGTTCGTACGAGGATCTGCATCTGGACATCTGGGGTCCACGTCAGGGCAAGTCGACCTCCCGGGTCATCCCGGCGATCCTCAGCGCGATCGGCCCGGTGCTGGCCACCTCGAACAAGCGCGACGTGGTGGACGCCACCCGAGACGTGCGGGAGTCCAAGGGAAGCCCCACCTTCGTCTTCGACCCGCAAGGTGTCGCGGGTGAAGAGCCGACCTGGTTCTGGGATCCGCTGTCCTGGGTGGACGCCAAGCGCGAAGGTTGTGAGATGCGCGCGGCTCGGCTTGCGGGGCACTTCGCCGACGGTGACGACGGCCGCGACACGAAGACCGACGCGTTCTTCGATCCCGAGGCGGAGGACCTGCTGGCCGGGTTGTTCCTCGCCGCCGCCGTCGGCGACCGCAACGGCAGCAGGCCGATCGTGCAGGTCTGGGAGTGGGTGACCAATCCGCAGGACACCGAGCCCATCGAGTTGCTGCGCGCCGCCCGCCATCACTACACGGCCTCGGGCCTGTCCTCGCAGTACAACACCGATCCGCGCACGCGCAGCGGCATCTTCGGCACGGCCAAGAAGATGATCCGCTGCCTGAAACTGTCGAACGTGCATCCGTGGATCTCCCGGGGTGGCGACCGCAGGGAATTCGACGAGCTGGAGTTCTTGGAGAACAACGGAACGCTCTACAGCTTGTCGCTGGAGGGCCGCGGCTCGGCCGCGCCGCTGGTGAGCGCGCTCACCGAGGCGGTGGTGGACGTGGCGATGCGCAAGGCGTCGCAGTCGGCCGGTGGTCGCCTGGCGATCCCGCTGCTGGCGGTGCTGGACGAGGCGGCGAACGTGGTGCGCTGGAAGGATCTGCCCAAGCAGTACAGCCACTTCGGCTCCCGGGGCATCGTCGTGATGACCGTGCTGCAGTCTTGGGCGCAGGGCGCCCGCTGCTGGGGCGAGAGCGGCATGAACGCGTTGTGGTCGGCGGCGAACATCAAAGTGCTCGGCAGCGGCGTGGACGACACGAAGTTCTTGCAGGAGCGTTCGGACGTGCTCGGTGAGTACGACGCGATCTCGCAGTCGGTGTCCGAATCCAAGGGCGGCAAGAGCTACTCACGCTCGCTGGGCTCGTCCAAGACGTTCTCGGTCAACGGTCTGGCGACGCTGCCGCGTGGGCGGGCCATCCTGTTCCCGTCCGGTGCGCCACCGGTGCTCATCCGTACCGTGCCGTGGTGGGAGGGTGAGTACGCTTCCGACGTGAAACAGTCCATCTCGCACCATGATCCGCAGCGCAAGACGCAGATCGCGGACGTCATCGGTTCGCCGTCGCTGAGCAAGTCGACGCCACCGCCGGAGTACGGCCAAGTCGAGGAGGTCCGGCCGCTGTGAACGAACCGCAGCAGAACATGCACTACGCGAACGTGGTGGAGTTCGTCGAGAACTATCTCAGCGTGATCTACCGTCGGCAGGTCACCGATCTCAGTGACACCGTGTGGTGCCCGGAGTGGTGGCAGCACGCGGAGGCAATTGCCCGGCTGGATGCGTTATGGCGCGCCTGGGAGCACTACCGCCAGGACGGGGCGACCGGACTGAGCGTCTGGTTCCTGGATCATGCCGATCCGCATATGGCGAAATTGTTCGATCCCAAGGGACCGTTCAAGTATTGCAGTGTGCGCAACGGTCATAAGGACATGCTGAACCCGCTGCCGACGAAAGCGCCGCAGAACGGCATGTTCAGTGACCCTACGATCGGTAACTTCCCTCCGTAGTGGCGATGGCGTCACGGCGATTCTCGCCGAAAGGGTTCGGAACAGACGAGTGCCCGCTGGATGATCCAGCGGGCACTCGTTCGTCTCTTGCTATCGCGTGCGCTCCAAGCCACGGGGATCCTGTTCCCGTCCTGCCCTGGTAACCGCGGGCGCCTCGCCGGGGCGGGTGCGTACGGCCTCACCCGGCGGCTGTGCCTGCCCTACTTCGATCAGCATCCGCACCGCGGCAAGTTCCGGCGCCACACCCATTTTCGCGAGATGTGCCGCGATCGCCATCCGGCGCTCCTGGGAGTCGTACTGCAAGGCCGGCTTGGCGGCGGCGGCATTGGCCGCCATCCGTGATGCCTCGGCCTGCGCGGAGAAGCGGTCCTTCTCCAGGGACACACCTTTTTCCGGGATCGGCTTCTCGATCAGCCGGGCCAGCTCGGTGTTGCGCGGGTCCTTGGCCTTCGCGTCCCTGGCCTCCCGCAACTGCTGTTCCTTGGCCTCTTTGATCCGGGCCTCGGTGAGCTTGACGCGCGCTTCGGCTTCCTTCTGACCACGCTCGCGGGTACGCAAGGCGACGAGCGTCGCAAGCTGCAACATTGTCCTCATCATGGCCGCGGTTTCCCGGCCGATGTCGTCCAGTTCCTCGGACATGGCTGCTCCCCGATGCTGCGGTGATCACTATGGATGATGGTGGTGCTTCGTTACGGACGCCGCCACGCGAACTGTAGTCCCGTGCAGCGGGTCCCGCCTGCAAACGTGGACACCCGAAGAACTTGTGGCGTGGCACTTCCTGCCCGGGGATAGCCCGGCCGAGGCCGCACTACGCTGCAAGAACTCCTTGTTTCGAGGTTACCTGACAAAGGTCGGCACAATCGCACGAGCGTGCTGCTTTATCAGCATATATCGCACATTTCCGGCGTGTCTTCGGGCGCGCCGGATGATCTTCGGACTGAGGGCACCCTAACCGAAGAAAGGTCCACTATCTTCACTTCGGCCGCACGGACGTGGATACGGCTCGGGCCCGCGACCGGAGACGGCCGCGGGCCCGGGATCCGCGCTCAGCGGTCGATGCGCACCGACTGGATCGTGACCGGCTGCTTGGGCTTCCCGTCCCCTGGGCCGTTGGAGTCGTCCTGGCCCAGCGCGGCGATCTTGTCCAACGTGCCGAGGCTGTTGTCGTCCACGGTGCCGAAGATCGTGTACTGCGGCGGGAGCAGGGAATCGGAGTACACGATGAAGAACTGGCTGCCGTTGGTTCCCGGCCCCGCGTTGGCCATGGCAAGCACGCCACGCTTGTACGAGATCGGTTCCGAAGTCGCCGCCGGATCGTTCGCGGCGTACTGGTCGGTCGGGTATTCGTTGTCGAACTCGTAACCGGGCCCACCCATTCCGGTACCCGTGGGGTCGCCGCACTGCAGGACCTTCAGGCCCTCGCCCGCGGTCATGCGGTGACAGCTGGTGCCGTCGAAGTAGTTCTGCGCAGCCAGACTGACGAAGCTGTTCACCGTGCACGGCGAAGCGGCGTTGTTCAGGGTCAGCCCGATCGGCCCCTGGCTGGTGTCCATGCTGACGCTGACCTTGGCGTCGACGCCGGTGGTGGGGATGCCGCCGGCCTTCGGCTTGTTCACCGGCTTGTCCGCGGGCTTGGCGCTGTCGCGGTAGGTGCAGTCGACCGTCGCGGGCTTGGCCTTCGCGGAGGGCGGGGCGGCCGCGGCCGGAGTGCTGGACAACGAGGCGTCGGCGACATCGGAGCTGTTGCTGTCGTCGCCGCGGGTCAAGAAGTACACCCCGGTCACGGCGGCGACCACGACGACGACACCGAGTACCGATCCGGCGATCGTGAGTTGCTTGCGCTTGCGCGCACGCTCGGCCCGGTTGGCGAGCTGACGTTCCAGCTTGCGTTTCGCCGCTGCTCGTCGCTGTTCGTTGCTCGGCACTACCACGTTCCTCCCGTATCCGGTTACATCGGGATAAGAGTGTGCCATTTCTACCTGAGACTGTTCCGCAACCTTCCTGAGAGTCGGTTCGGGGAACCGGTTGGACTTGCGGTGCTGTAGTGGTGGAAACTGGACCATCGTGACCAAGACCAGCAGCTTCTCCGCCCCGAAGGGGGTACCGGACTACGTGCCGCCTGGCTCGGCAGAGTTCGTCGCGGTGCGCGACGGCCTGCTCCGCGCCGCCCGACTGGCCGGGTACGGGCATATCGAGCTGCCGGTCTTCGAGGACACGGGCCTGTTCGCCCGCGGTGTGGGCGAGTCCACCGACGTGGTCACCAAGGAGATGTACACCTTCCCCGACCGCGGCGACCGCAGCGTCACGCTGCGTCCCGAGGGCACGGCGGGCGTGATGCGCGCGGTCATCGAGCACGGCCTCGATCGCGGTCAGCTCCCGGTGAAGCTGTGCTACGCGGGTCCCTTCTTCCGCTACGAGCGGCCGCAAGCGGGCCGGTACCGCCAGTTGCAGCAAGTGGGCATCGAGGCCATCGGCGTCGACGATCCGGCGCTCGACGCGGAGGTCATCGCGATCGCCGATGCCGGGTTCCGCGGCCTGGGCCTGGACGGATTCCGCCTCGAGGTCACCTCGCTGGGTGACGAGACGTGCCGCCCGCAGTACCGCGAACTACTGCAGGATTTCCTGTTCGGACTGCCGCTGGACGAGGAGACGAAGCGGCGCGCCCAGCTCAACCCGCTGCGCGTGCTGGACGACAAGCGGCCCGAGGTACGGGAGATGACCGCGAACGCGCCGCTGATGATCGATCACCTGTCGGAGTCGGCCAAGGCGCACTTCGAGCAGGTGCTCGGCCACCTCGAGGCGCTGGGCGTGCCGTACGTGGTGAACCCGCGCATGGTGCGCGGCCTCGACTACTACACCAAGACCACGTTCGAGTTCGTGCACGACGGCCTGGGCGCGCAGTCCGGCATCGGCGGAGGTGGCCGCTACGACGGTCTCATGGCCGAGCTCGGGGGGCAGCCGCTGTCGGGTATCGGGTTCGGCCTCGGCGTCGACCGGACCATGCTGGCGCTGGCGGCCGAGGGGAAGTCGGCGGGCAACCCGGCGCGCTGCGAGGTGTTCGGCGTGCCGCTGGGCGACGCCGCCAAGCAGCGGCTTGTGGTGGTCGCCGCGCAGTTGCGCGCGGCGGGCGTCCGGGTCGATCTGGCCTACGGCGGGCGCGGTGTGAAGGGCGCGATGAAGGCGGCCGACCGTTCCGGGGCGAAGTTCACCCTCGTGCTCGGCGATCGTGACCTCGCGGAGAACACCATCGGGCTCAAGAACATGGCGACCGGTGATCAACGGCAGATTCCGCTGCCCGAGGCGGTCGGCGTGATCCGGGAGTCGCTGGCCGGGTAGCTAGGCGGCGGGTGCGCGCTGCCCGTCGAGTTTCGCGGCGCGCACGCCGCGCGCACGGTACTGTGCGTCGAACCCGTCGCCGGCCGGGTGACGGGAGCAGTTGCGTGACCGGCGCGCACACCATCGCCGCCGGAGTCGCGAGAGGGCGGAGTAGTGTCCACGAATTCTGATGACCAGCGGGCGCTCGCGCCGGTGGGCCTCGATCTGGTCGCGCCCGAGTTGTACGCGCCGATGTTGCGCCGCCTCGCGCTGGCCGCGTCGGGCATCGGAGTCGGCGCGGCCCTGCTGGCCGCGACCGTGGTGAGCTGGCCGATCGCCGCGGCGGTCGGCGTCGTCGTCGGCGCGCCGACCGTCCTGTACGCCGTCGCGCTGCGCCGGCGGCGAATGTGGTTGACCGGCACGATGATCCACGCCCGCAGGCTGTTCGGTGAACGGCGGGTGGAGATGTCGGCGGCCACCGGGGTCGAGGTCCTGGTGTTCCCGGCCCGGTTGAGCCGGATCGCTCTGCGGGTCACCGCGGGCGAAGTCTCCCAGGTCGTTCCGCTGGCCATGTACACCGACGTGGGCAGCGGCCGCGAATTGCACTTGGTCGGTTTGCGCAGGCTCGCGGACGCGCTTGCCACAAGTCGATTGGCCGCGGCCGTAGCGGTTTCCGAGATGCTGGTGCGGCAGTTGCGGGCCGAGGCGCGCGACGCCGGGCTGGAGGAACGGCCGCTGTATCGCGCCGTGCGGCTGGCGCGCGCCAAGGACGTGGTTTCGCCGATCGTGCTGACCGACAGCGAGGTCGCCACGCTCAGCTGACCCCGCGATTCTCCTCCGGGGCCGGTGCCGGGCGGCGCACGAGTCACTGTCGCGTAGCTCACCGTCGGCGTTCGGCGGCGGTGAGACTGGTTAGGGTGGGCAACAGAAGTCCGCCTACCGCAAGGAGTTCGTCGTGAGCACCGCCGCTGGGACCGTCACCGTCACCGTGACCGGAGCCGCGGGCCAGATCGCCTACGGCATGCTGTTCCGGATCGCTTCCGGCGCGATGCTCGGCCCGCACACGCGCGTGCGTCTACGGCTGCTGGAAGTCCCCGCCGCGGTGGCGTCGCTGGAGGGCGTCGCGATGGAACTGGAAGACGGCGCGTTCCCGTTGCTGGAGTCCATCGATATCAGCGACGACCCGTGGATCGGCTTCGCGGGCGCCGATATCGCCCTGCTGGTCGGCGCGCGGCCGCGCACCGCCGGGATGGAACGTTCGGATCTGCTCGCCGCCAACGGCGCGATCTTCACCGAGCAGGGCGCCGCGATCAACGCCAGCGCCGCGGATGACGTGAAGGTGCTCGTGATCGGCAACCCGGCCAACACCAACGCCTTCATCGCCATGAGCAACGCACCGGACGTGCCCGCCGAGCGTTTCACCGCCATGACGCGGTTGGACCACAATCGCGCCATCGCGCAACTGGCCAAGAAGACCGGTGCGCCCGCCGCCGACATCGCGCGGGTCGCGATCTGGGGCAATCACTCGGCGACGCAGTACCCCGACATCGCGCACGCCACCATCGCGGGACGTCCTGCCCTCGACCTGATCGGCGATCCGGCGTGGCCGACCGAGCAGTTCGTGCCCACCGTGCAGCAGCGCGGCACCGCCATCATCCAGGCCCGCGGCGCGTCCTCGGCGGCGAGTGCGGCCAGCGCCGCGATCGACCACGTCCAGGACTGGGTGCGCGGCACGCGGCACGGCGATTGGGTTTCCATGGCCGTTGCCTCGGACGGCTCCTACGGCGTGCCGGAAGGGCTGATCAGCTCGTTCCCGGTCACCTGCGCGAACGGCGAGTACACCATCGTGCCCGACCTGGCGATCGATGCTCTGGCCCGTCCCCGGATCGATGCGTCGGTCGCGGAGTTGGTGCAAGAGCGCGACGCCGTCGTCGACCTCGGTTTCGCCAAGCGCGCCTGACCGGCGCCGCGAGCGTCCGCCCCGCAGAGCCGGTCAGGCGCGGCCGGTTATCCGACCGTCCAGGTTTCGGATCCGGTGAGCAGCGACTGCAGCGATTCGGGACCGACGGGTTTCCGTTCCCGCGCCGTCTCGGTCTGGTAGCGCACCGCGTCGTCGTAGGTCGGTCGAGAGACGCTGCGGAAGATACCTGTGACCACGTGTTCGAGCCCTTGATCGGACAGCCGCGATAACGCGTAGGCGTACTCCGGGTTGTCGGCGTAGGCGTCGTGCACCACGATATCGGACTCCGCGACGCTGTCGGCCCGGGCCACCGCGAGCCCGAATCCCCGTCGTATCACCGCGAATTCGCCCTCTGTCCCGAATCGGATCGGCTCGCCGTGCCGCAGCGGGACGAGATGGTCGGCGGCGTTGTCCCGGCGCAGCACGTCGAACGAGCCGTCGTTGAAGATCGGGCAGTCCTGCAGGATCTCCACGAACGACGTGCCCCGGTGTTCGGCGGCGGCGCGCAGCACCTCGGTGAGTCCCGCGCGATCGGAGTCGAGCGCACGGGCGGCGAAGGTCGCTTCCGCGCCCAGCGCCACCGACAGGGTGTTGAACGGGTGGTCCACCGAGCCCATCGGGGTCGACTTGGTGATCTTGCCCTGTTCCGAGGTGGGCGAGTACTGGCCCTTGGTCAAGCCGTAGATCCGGTTGTTGAACAGCAGGATCGTCATGTTCACGTTGCGGCGCAGCGCGTGGATGAGGTGGTTGCCGCCGATGGACAGCGCGTCGCCGTCACCGGTGACCACCCAGACCGACAGATCGGGCCTGCTGACCGCCAATCCGGTCGCTATAGCGGGCGCGCGACCGTGAATGGAATGGATGCCGTAGGCCTCCAAGTAATACGGGAAGCGGCTGGAGCAGCCGATCCCGGACACGAACATCAGGTTCTCCCGGCGCAATCCGAGTTCCGCCAGGAAGCCGCGCACCGTCGCCAGGATCACGTAGTCGCCGCAGCCGGGGCACCAGCGCACTTCCTGATCGGAGGTGAAGTCCTTCACCTTCTGCGGTCCGTCCGCGGACGGCACCCCGGATACACCGGTGAGTCCCAGGTCGGTGCCGACCAGTGAGGTTTCCACGATGGTCATGCGATACCCCCAGACATCCGATATGTGGCTGCCTCGCCTGCGCTGGGCTGTGGACGGCCTTCGTCCGGCAGTGTTCTATAGGTGGCCCGCGCCCGTGCGGCGAAGACCTTGTTCTGTTCCAGCTCCTCGATCGACCCGTCCAGCGCCGCGTCGATGACCCCGACCAGCTCCTGAGCGGAGAACGCGGTGCCCGCGATCTTCGTCCACGGTCGCACGTCGACCAGGTACTTCGCCCGTAGCAGCGTGGCGAGCTGGCCGCCGTTCATCTCGGGCGCGACCACGACGCGATAACGGCGCAGTACGTCACCGAGGTTGGCGGGCAACGGATTCAGATGCCGTAGATGCGCCTGGGCGACCGGCGCACCGCGCCGCCGCGCGCGACGGCACGCCTCGCCGATCGGGCCGTAGGAACTGCCCCAGCCGATCAGCAACAGCTCGGCGGTGCCGTCCGGATCGTCCACCACGAGATCGGGCACCCCGATGCCGTCGATCTTGGCTTGACGCAGGCGAACCATGAGTTCGTGATTGGCCGGGTCGTAGGAGATGTTGCCGCTGCCGTCCGCCTTCTCGAGGCCGCCGATGCGGTGGGCGCGGCCCTTCGTGCCAGGGACGGCGAGCGGCCGGGCGAGCGTGTCGGGATCGCGTGCGTACGGCTGGAACGGGTCGGTGTCGTCACCTTCCGGTTCGAACGCCGGGTCGATCGGTTCCAGCTCCGCCACCTGCGGGATGGACCACGGTTCGGAGCCGTTCGCGATCGCGCCGTCGGACAGCAGCAGCACCGGAGTGCGGTAGGTGAGGGCGATTCGCGCGGCTTCCACCGCGGTGGCGAAGCAGTCGGCGGGCGAGCGCGGCGCGAGCACTGCTACCGGTGATTCGCCGTTGCGGCCGTAGAGCGCCTGCAACAGATCGGCCTGTTCGGTCTTGGTCGGCAGTCCGGTCGACGGTCCGCCGCGCTGCACATCGATCACAACCAGCGGCAACTCCGTCATCACCGCCAGGCCGATGGTCTCGCTCTTGAGCGCGAGCCCGGGGCCGGATGTACTGGTGACGCCGAGCGCACCGCCGAGCGCGGCGCCGAGCGCCGCGCCGATCCCGGCGATCTCGTCCTCGGCCTGGAAGGTGGTGACGCCGAAATTCTTGTGCTTGCTCAGCTCGTGCAGGATGTCCGAGGCCGGCGTGATGGGATAGGTGCCGAGGAAGACGGGCAGCCCGGCGAGCTGACCGGCGGTGATCAGGCCATAGGCGAGTGCGGTGTTGCCGGTGATCTGGCGATAGGTGCCCGGCGGGAGCTTGGCCGGCGCGATCTCGTAGGTCGTGGCGAAGCTCTCGGTGGTCTCGCCGTAGTTCCAGCCCGCCCGGAACGCCAGGATGTTGGTCTCGGCGATGTCGGGCTTGGTCGCGAACTTCTCCCGCATGAACTGCTCGGTGCCGCCGATCGGGCGCCCGTACATCCAGGACAGCAGGCCGAGGGCGAACATGTTCTTCGCGCGCTGGGCGTCCTTCTTGCCGACTCCGGTCGATTCGGTGGCGCCGAGGGTGAGCGAGGTCATCGGGACGCGGTGGACGACGAAGTCCGACAGCGTCTCGTCGGCCAGCGGATCGGCGGCGTAACCCACCTTGGCGAGGGTCCGCTTGGTGAACTCGTCGGTGTTGACGATGACGGTGGCGCCGCGTGGGAGATCCTCCAGATTCGCCTTGAGCGCGGCCGGGTTCATCGCGACCAGCACGTCGGGCTGGTCACCCGCGGTGAGGATGTCGTAGTCGGCGATCTGGATCTGGAAGGACGAGACGCCGGGCAGCGTGCCCTGGGGCGCTCGGATCTCGGCGGGGAAGTTGGGCTGGGTGGCCAGGTCGTTGCCGAAGGCGGCGGCCTCGTGGGTGAAGCGATCGCCGGTCAGCTGCATTCCGTCGCCGGAGTCCCCGGCGAACCGAATGACGACCTTTTCCAATTTAGCTGTGCCGACATCGTTTTGGTGTGAAACCATATGCCTGCTTCACTTCCTCGTCGCTGAGAGGTGCCATCGCCAAACTACTCCGTCGAACGCGGTGCGCGCCCGTGAAGCGCGCGGACCGGCGAGATTCGGCGGTGCGGGCGTCAGGCGAACAATGCCAGCTGCGCGTCGCTCGCGTGCGCGGTTTCGGCTCGTGTCTCCGGTTCGGGTCGTCCGCGCGCCGTCAAACCGTGCTCCGCCAGCAGCGGAGCGACCCGCGCGCGCAGCCACGCGGAGTACTCCGGCGTGACGTAGGCACCGCCCCGGTACAGCTGGCGGTACCGGCGCAACAACGCCGGATGGTGCTCGGCCAGCCAGGACAGGAACCAGCCCCTGGTGCTGCCGCGCAGGTGCATGGGGAACGCGACCGCCGATCGAGCCCCGGCCTCGGCGATCGCGCCGAAGACCGCGTCCAGGTGGGCGCGTCCGTCGGTGAGGCAGGGGATAACCGGTGCGACCAGCACGTTGACGGCGAAACCCGCGTCGGCGAGCGCGCGAACCAGGTCCAGGCGGGCTCGTGGTGACGGGGTGCCCGGCTCCAGGCTGTGGTGCAGATCCTCGTCCAGTATCGCGATGGACATCGCGAGACTCACCGGCACCACGCGGGCCGCCGAGGTGAGCAACGGCAGGTCCCGTCGCAGCAGGGTGCCTTTGGTGAGGATGGAGAACGGGGTGCCGGATTCGGTCAGCGCGCGAATGATGCCCGGCATCAAGCGGTATCGGCCCTCGGCGCGCTGATAGGGATCGGTGTTGGTGCCGAGCGCGACCGGCTCGCGGCGCCAGGACCGCCTGCCGAGTTCCTTGCGCAGCACCGCGGCGACATTCGTCTTGACCACGATCTGCGAATCGAAGTCCCGGCCCGCGTCCAGATCCAGATATTCGTGCGTGCCGCGCGCGAAACAGTAGCGGCAGGCGTGCGAACAACCCCGCATGGGATTGACGGTCCATCGGAACGGCACGTTCGCGCCCTCGGGCACCCGGTTCAGGGCGCTCTTGCACAGCACCTCGTGGAACGTGATGCCCTCGAAGTCCGGCGTTTGTATGGTGCGCACCAGACCGGCCCGGGACAGCCCGGGCAAGGCGCCGTCCTCGGCGTCCAGGGTCTGGCTTTGCCACCGCACCCTCTCAGTCGAACATGTGTTCTAGCGGCTGTCAAGCGATCTGCTTGGTGCCCGGCGGTGTCAGCGCGGCCGGGTCGGCGAAGAAGTTGACCAGGTCGCGCACCGTGTCGTCGAGCGGGCGCGGCCGGTAGCCGAGCTCGCGCTCGGCCTTGCCGTGGTCGACCACCGGCGCGGAGATCAGCGCGCCGAGCGCCGCCTTGGAGACGATGTCGGAGTTGAACAGTTTGCCGATCGGCGCGAGCATCGGGATGACGCCGGACACGAGCTTGGGGGAGATGGCGAACCTCGGGCCGCGCTTGCCGCCATGGGTCGCGGCGACGCGGCACAGTTCGAGCATCGAGATCATCGATCCGCCGAGCAGGTAGTTCTCGCCCGCGCGGCCGTGCTCGCCCGCCAGTACCAGGCCCGCGGCGACGTCGCGCACGTCCACCAGGTCGAATCCGCCGCCGATCATGGCGGGCACGCGACCGAGGGCCGCGTCTTTGAGCGTCCGGTTGATGCGCGAGAGCGGCTTGCTGTAGTCCAGTGGGCCGAAGACGCCGGTGGGATTGCACAGCACCGCGTCGAGTCCCTGGTCGATCACCTTGCGCAGCGCCACCTCGCCCGCCCATTTCGAGCGGTCGTAGACCGGCAGCGCCGGGTCGGTCGACCGCGGCGCGTTCTCATCGATCCGGCCGCCGCAGCTGTACTGGTCGAACGCGTGGATCGAGCTGGCGTGCACCATCCGGCGCGCGCCGACCGCCAGTGCCGCCTCGGCGACCACGCGCACGCCCTCGGTGTTCACCCGCCAGGCGAGATCGTTCTTCTCGGCCAGGGTGATCACCGCGACCAGGTGGTAGACCACCTCGGCGCCGTCAAGCGCGGCGCGCATCGACGCCGGGTCGAGCACGTCGCCGCGCAGCCAGGTGACCCCGGGTGCCGCCGACTCGGCGGGAACGGCCCGATCGATGGCCGTGACCTGGTGACCGCGCTCGGTGAGGAGGCGGAGCAGATTCGTGCCAAGGTAGCCGGCTGCGCCGGTCACTGCGACCTTCATGGGACAGAGAATATAGAACTTGTTCTAATTTGCAACACGTTCCAGTTCTGCCGGGTTTGCCCGGTCGTGCGGCGCGTTCGGGCTCGAAACATGCCGGTCCGGTCCGCTATATTGAGCGCAACCGTAGCGGCCCTTGCCGATTCGGCAGGGAGCAGGCGGATCACCACAACTGCATGACGCTGATCTGTACGACGATTTGGGGGGGCAACTCGATGAGTGATCTCTCGGTAGAGACCGAAGCGGTCCGGGCGTTCGCCGCCACCAACGCCGGTATCGCCGGTGATCTCGCGGGGGCGGGCAATTTCGACGCGGTGAAGAACGTTTCGGCGCTCGTCCCGGTGTTCGGCTTGATCGGGGCCGATTACCTGGCGATGTTCGCCGCGGCGCAAGTGTTGCAGGCCAAGGACATCAACGATCTGTCCGCCAAGTACGCCAAGCTCTCGGACTCGGCGTTCAGCGCGGCCGCGGCCTACGACGCGGTCGATTGGTCCAACGCGGGCGCGCTCGGGTCGATCGCGGGCCAGATCGGGGGCGCGGTATGAGACCGCTGGACAGCGGCGTCATCGCGCCGGAAGATCACGCCGTCGCGCACGCGGCCGAACAAAACGTCGCCATCGGCCAGCAGACGGTGCTGGACGCGTTGCAACAGACACCGGCCCAGGCGGTGCTCGACCTGCCGCTGCCGCAGTTGCCCGAAGATCTGCCGCCCATCGAGCCGCCCGCGTTCGTGCTGTCCCGCAAGATCTCCGAGGATCAGCAGTCGGCCGCCACCGTGCCCGCCGGTCTGCCCGGACTGGGCGGTACACCGAGCGCCGAGGACGGGCACGGGATCGCACACGACGCGTCCGCGCTGCTCGGGGACACGAACACCGCGGTCGGCCAGATCGGTGCGCCCGCGGTCGAAGCGGCGCTCGATCAGGCGAACGGCGTGCTGAACGGTGCGCTCGCCGCCGCGCCGAGCGCGATCAGCGGCGCGGTGAACCAGGCGGCGGCCGCGGCCGGATCGCTGCCTGCCTTGCCCGCCGATCCGGTGGCAGCCCTGCTCCAGGGCGTCGCGGTGCCCGCGCTGCCCGGCGTCGACGTCTTGATGAAGCCGATCCTGGACCTGCTGAGCAGCTTCGGCACCGGCGTCATCGGCGCGTTCGATCCGACCGCGATCCTCAGCCAGTCCTCCAAGGTCATCGAGATGGCCATGCAGGTCGGCAAGGGCAGCATGAGCACGGTCGAGCAGCTGTGGCAGAGCCAGGCCGCGCGCAACGCCCAGGCCACGAGCCAGCAGGCGAACGTGCAGGGCCAGGAGACCAGTCAGCGGGGCATCGACATCTCCGAGCTCACGCAGCGCGCCGCCACGGTGGTGCAGCAGGGCAACGCGCAACTGCTCGGCATCGCGTCGTCGTTCGCCACCCAGGCGACCGCGCTCGCGCCGGTGATCCTCACTCCGCCCGCCCAGGCGACGCTGATGGCCTCGGCCACCGAACACCTCGGTCAGGCCGTCGGCGTGGTCAACGCCACCCGCGGCGACTTGGCCGGTAAGACCGCCGAGCTCAGCGGCATGGTCCAGCAGTTGGTCGCGCCGGGCGGCGGGCCCGCGCCGCAGGAGGTCGCGCAGGCGCTGGCGGAGAACGTCGGTCAGCCGATCCTGGAGCAGGCGCAGTCGACCGCGTCGGACACCGCGACCAAGGCGGCCGGCCTGGACTCCGCCACGCCGTCGACGTCGACGCCGTCGACCACGCCGTCGTCGGTGCACAGCACCTCGCACAGCCCGACCACCAGCCACGGCACGCCGAGCAGCCTGCTCGGCAGCAGCCCCGGCCGTCCCGGCAGCCCGAACACGTCCTCGGTCCCCAAAGCCACCGGCCTGCCCGGCGCCACGGTCGCACCGATCCGGCCGGTCGCAGGCGTCCCGGGCACTTCGCTCGGTACCGGCGCGCCCGCGAGCACCACTGCGGCCGGATCGAGCAGCTTCATGGGCGGCCCCGGCGCCGCGGCGGGGCAGCGCGGCAACGACGAGGAACACTCGCGTACGGTGCAGCCCTACTCGAGCCCCACGGGCAACGACGACCTCACCGGCCCGCTGGGCGAGTCGACGCCGGACGTCATCGGTGCGACGCACTCGGACGAGATCATCAGCTCGGACTACGCGCAGGACCAGTTCTGACGGACGCCGGATAGGCGACGCGCCGCACCCGGCCCGAGCGGATCAGCGCCGGGCCGGGTGGCGGGCAAGTCTCAGTTGTCCTGCGTGAACGAGTCGATCAGTTTCCGGTAGAGGTCGGCGAAGCGTTTGCGCGCGGCCTGTTGCTCGGCGCCGAGCCCCTCGGTGGTGTCCGGCGAGTACACCACCAGATGCACGTCGTCCGACGGCGACTGCGGCATGAAGTCGATGATCCGGCTGCTCTGGTCGGTGGCCTTCGGCACGCCGAGGTCCACCGTGGCGAGCGCTTTGGTCTCCGCCAGCGCCGCGTTGAGCACATCGGGTGGGATATGGCCGTCGATCCGCTTCGGCGGGGTCTCGGGACTGCGCTCGGCGGCCACCGCATCGGGGCTGCTCACCGCACGGCCGTCGGCGAAGATCTCCAGCTGCGGGCGCAGATCCGTCCGGGCCTGCCAACCGTCCGGAATGGTGGTCAGCGTGAACAGCGCCAGCGGCGCGGCGATCGGCGGTAGCGCACTGGGTCGATCCAGTGCAGGGTCGGCCGTGGCGGCGCCCGAGCCCACCGCGACGATCAGCGTCACAACCAGCAGAACGGCTTTCGTTACTCGCATCGATCCCATCTTCCGGTGCTGTCCGTGTCCGTCTGCGGCACAGACGAACTGCCGTAGATCATGACAGCGCGCCGGTCCCTGGCGGGAGTCGGCGCGCTGTATCGATCGGATCGGGTGCTACCGCAGGCCGGACGGGTTGTTCAGATCCGGAGCCGAGTATGTGTCGCAAGCCCTCACCTGACCGGTCTTGTAGCCCGTGAGGAACCATTTCTGCCGCTGCTCGGACGAACCGTGCGTCCACGCTTCGGGATTCACCCGGCCCTGGGCGGCGCGCTGGATGCGGTCGTCGCCTACCGCGGCGGCCGCCGACAGCGCGTCGTTGACATCCTTGTCCGACAACGGTTTCAGGAACGGCTGATTGCCGCCGGGCGCGGGCTGCTTGTCCGCGAAATGCGCCCAGATGCCCGCGTAGCAGTCGGCCTGCAATTCGGTGCGCACCGCGTCGGAGTCCGCCCCGCGTGGATCGCGCTGGGCGCGGCCGATGTCACCGAGCAGGTTCTGGATGTGATGGCCGATCTCGTGCGCCACGACGTATTCCTGCGCCAGCGGGCCACCGCTGGAACCGAATCGATCCACCAGTTCCTGGAAGAAACTGGTGTCGAAGTACGCGGTCCGGTCGGCCGGGCAGTAGAACGGTCCCACCGCGCTGGTGGCGTTACCGCATCCGGTCGAGGTGGCTCCGGAGAAGAGCACGACCTTCGGCTTCTGGTAGCGCTTCCCGGCCTGATTAGGAAGTTCGGCCGACCACACCGCGTCCAGGCTCTGCGCGGTGAGCGCCACCCGGCAGTCGACGTATTTGTTGGCATCCGCCCCGGTCTTGCAGTGGCTCGGGGTGCCCGCCGTGCCCGGCTGCGTCTGGCTCTGGTCCTGCGAGCCGGTGAAGTTGCCGAGGATGGATCCCGGGTCGCCGCCCAGCAGCAGCGCCAGCACCAGCACGATGAGCCCGCCCGCGCCGCCGCCGAGCGCGAGCTTGCCGCCCATGCCGGGACCGCCGGACGAAACCCGGTCGGGGTCGATCTGCATGCCCTCGTTGAAGGTCATCGTCGTCGCTTTCTCGCTCGTCCCGGGGTCACCCAACCCTCGGTCGTCGGCGACCCCCGGTTCACACTCCCTCGAATACAGCTTGGCACGGGCGCGTCGATATCGGTTTCCACTCACCGAATGTGTCTCACTACGATGGACTCGCACTTGGTCACACCGCGCCGGTGCCAGAGTCGTCGAAAGGAACCCCGTGCTGCGCACCCACTTGGCTGGTTCGCTGCGAAGCGAGCATGCCGGTCAGACCGTCACTCTCACCGGCTGGGTGGCGCGGCGGCGTGACCACGGTGGGGTGATCTTCATCGATCTGCGCGACGCCTCCGGTGTGGCCCAGGCCGTGTTCCGCGAGGGCGAACCCGCCGAGCAGGCACACCGACTGCGCGCGGAGTACTGCGTGCGCGTCACCGGCACCGTGGAACCGCGGCCGAGCGGCAACGAGAACCCGGAACTGCCGACCGGCGCCATCGAGGTGAACGTCACCGAGCTCGAGGTGCTGAACGAGAGCGCCCCGCTGCCCTTCCAGCTGGACGAGCAGCCCGGTGAGGAAGCGCGCCTGAAGCACCGCTACCTGGATCTGCGCCGCGAGGGCCCGGCGCACGCCATCCGGCTGCGGTCCAAGGTCAACGCGGCCGCCCGCGAGGTGCTCGGCCGCCATGAGTTCGTCGAGGTGGAGACGCCGACGCTGACCCGGTCGACGCCCGAGGGCGCGCGCGACTTCGTGGTGCCCGCCCGCCTGCAGCCGGGCAACTTCTACGCCCTTCCGCAGAGCCCGCAGCTGTTCAAGCAGCTGCTCATGGTCGGCGGCATCGAACGCTACTTCCAGATCGCGCGGTGCTACCGGGACGAGGACTTCCGCGCCGACCGCCAGCCGGAGTTCACCCAGCTCGACATCGAGATGAGCTTCGTGCGCCAGGAGGACGTGATCCTGCTGGCCGAGGAGATCCTGGTCGCGCTGTGGAAGCTGATCGGCTACGAGATCCAGACCCCGATCCCGCACATGACCTACGCCGAGGCCATGCGCCGGTTCGGTAGCGACAAGCCCGACCTGCGTTTCGGCGTGGAGATCACCGAGTGCACCGACTACTTCAAGGACACCCCGTTCCGGGTGTTCCAGGCGCCTTATGTCGGTGCGGTGGTCATGCCGGGCGGTGCGAGCCAGCCGCGGCGCCAGCTCGACGCCTGGCAGGAATGGGCCAAGCAGCGCGGCGCCAAGGGTCTGGCGTACGTGCTGGTGAACGAGGACGGCACACTGGGCGGCCCGGTCGCGAAGAACCTCACCGAGGCCGAGCGCGACGGCTTGGCCAAGCACGTCGGCGCGGTTCCGGGTGACTGCGTGTTCTTCGCCGCGGGCGCCGCCAAGGCGCAGCGCGCGCTGCTCGGCGCGGCGCGGGTCGAGATCGCCCGCAAGGTCGGTCTGATCGATGAGGACGCCTGGTCGTTCGTGTGGATCGTGGACGCGCCGCTGTTCGAGCCGACCGTCGAGGCGACCGCAAGCGGTGACGTGGCAGTGGGCCATTCCGCCTGGACCGCGGTGCACCACGCCTTCACCTCGCCGAAGCCGGAGTCGCTGGACACCTTCGACACCGATCCGGGCTCGGCGCTGGCCTACGCCTACGACATCGTCTGCAACGGCAACGAGATCGGCGGCGGCTCGATTCGTATCCACCGTCGTGATGTACAGGAACGCGTCTTCGAGGTGATGGGCATCACCCCGGAGGAGGCGCAGGAGCAGTTCGGCTTCCTGCTGGACGCTTTCGCCTTCGGCGCGCCGCCGCACGGCGGCATCGCCTTCGGCTGGGACCGGGTCACCGCACTGCTGGCGGGGGAGGACTCGATCCGCGAGGTCATCGCGTTCCCGAAGACCGGCGGCGGCGTCGACCCGCTGACCGACGCGCCCGCGCCGATCAGCGAGCTGCAGCGCAAAGAGGCGGGTCTGGACGTCAAGCCGGAGCAGAAGAAGGGCGAGCACGCCGAGACCGCCTCGTAGCGGGCGCTCGCGCGAACGGTACCTTCTGGTCAGCTACACCTGCCCGACCGCGAGGAAACCCGTTGCTGCATTTGCGCCTGATCAGCCCGCCGGATCTCACCGACGAGGTGCTCGCGGTACTCGCCGCCGATCCCGGGGTCACGCACGTGACCCTGGCCCGCGGTGCCGCGCTGGAGCCGAAGGGCGATCTCGTCCAGGCGGACGTGGCTCGTGAGGCCGCCAACGACGTGCTCGACGACTTGACCGCGCTGGGCGTCTGCCGGTCCGGCGGGATGACGCTCACGCCGGTCGAGACGGTCCTGTCGGAGGCGGGCGAGCGCGCGGTTCATGAGGCGCCCGGTGATCCGAGCGACGCGGTGGTGTGGGAGGAACTGCTCGCGCAGACGCACGAGGAGTCGAGCCTCAACGCGACTTTTCTCGCGTTCCTCACGATCGCCTGCCTGCTCGCGGCCGTGGGCGTCGCGACCGATTCGCCGGTGACGATCGTCGGCGCGATGGTCGTCGGCCCGGAGTTCGGTCCGCTCGCCGCTTTCGCGGTCGCGTTGGTGCGCAGGGACATCGGCCTCGCCCGCCGCTCGGCCCTCGCGCTCGCGGTGGGGTTTCCGGTGGCGATGGTGGTCACGTTGGTGGCCACGGTGGTGTGGGAACAGGTCGGCTGGATCACCATGGACGGGGTGAGCGGCGTCGAGCAGGTCGACTTCATCTATCAGGTGGGTCCGTTCTCCCTGGTCGTCGCGCTATTGGCGGGCGCGGCCGGCATGCTCTCGCTCGTGACCGCGAAGTCGGCCGCGCTGGTCGGCGTGTTCATCTCGGTGACCACCGTGCCCGCGGCCGGATTCGCCGTGGTCGCGGCGACCCTGGGGGAGTGGCGGGTGGCGTTCCTGTCCGCGGGCCAGCTGGCGGTGAACATGGCGGGCATCATCGTGGCCGGGATCATCGTGCTCCAGCTCCGGCCGCGCGCGGGTAGCGAGGCCGGTCCGGTGGAACGGTTGCGGCGCTGGGTCGGCATGCGCGCACCGGTCGAGAAGTGAGCGGGCCTCACGCGGCGGCGACGGTGCCTCCGGTGAGCACTCGGTAGGCATAGGTCACCGCGATCACGGAGACCGGGCCCGCGATCAGCAGACCGAGACCGCACAGCAGCGTGCCCAGGAACGTGATCACCAGCACGGCCAGCGCGAGCAGCAGCACCTGCCAGGCGTTGGCGACCACCAGCGTGAAACTGGACTTCAGCGCCTCGAACGGACCCTGGTCCTGATCGACGACGAAGTGCAACGAGAACATGCACAGCCATCCGGCGATCAGTCCGGGAAGCAAGCAGAGCGCCGAGCCGAGGAAGGTCAGCGTGAATGCCAGCAACGCGGTGAGCAACACGTTGCCCGCGTTCACGAATCGGAAGTATGCGCCGAAAGGCGGTGGGGTGCCGTCGGTTTCGTACAGCGCGCCGCGCACCATCGCCGCCTGCAGCAGCCACACGCCTGCCATGACCGCCAAGAAGATGAGCAGCAGCGGCAGCATCGACGTCGGGTCGGTGAGCTGGACGACGACCACGAACGCCAAGTAGATGACAAGGCCCACCGCGGTCACCCCGAACCACGGCCCCGGATTGGCCCAGAGTCGCGCCCAGCCGTAACTGATTGCCCGGCCCACGTCGAGTCTGCCGGGACCGGTCGAGACCTGCTGGTAGCCGTAGATCGGCTCCTGCGCGGGCGCGGGGCCGGACGGCGCCCAGCCCGGCCCGGTGCCTTGCGGTCCGTAGCTGGGGTGCCCCGCGCCCACAGGCGGTGGCGGCTCCAGCGGTTCGTTGCCGTAGTGCGCCGCACCGGGGCCTTCGAACTGCGGATATCCGGCCGGACCCGCCATCTCGTGGCGGGCGTGGCCGGTCCCGGGGCCGGGAGCCTGCGGATTCGGGCTCTCGTGCTGCCCGGGCCGGGCCGCGAAGCGTTCGTCGTCGTTCGGCAAGGGAGCGCCGCCACCTGATTGTTTGGGTGCGGAGGGCGGGATCTCGGTCATGCGTAGACCTTTCCACTCAACTGGTTTGCGGTGTGGCGCAGGGCAGTTGACGATGAGAAAACCCGACGGGTGTGGAGGTGTCAAGCGACCTGCGGCCGCCGTCCGGCCATGCCGGAGACACGCCGAGCGACGCGGAAAGGTTGTGTAACCGCTCGCTAGAAGTGACCCCATGCGAGTACTTTGAGAGGCGATGACCGCACTATTGGCCGAACGCGCCGCCGAAGTCGTGTCCGCAGCGCAACAGTTGCTCACAAAGCGAATGGGTGCTCCGGTAAAGCTGAGCGATCCGATCGAACTCAGCGGTAGTGGTAGGACGACGGTCCTACGCGTGCGTGTAGCGGAGAACGCCTTTTCATTGCCGCGAACCCTGATCATCAAGCAGGTCCGCGGCGCGGCACAGGATCGCCGGACCGGCGGCTTGGCGCCCGGGGTGGCCAGCGTCGATTCCGCGTTCCTCCGCGAGACGGTGTCCTATCAGTTCACCACCGCGTTGAGCCGGGAGCATCGGCCGGGCGCGTACCTGGTCGCGCACAGCCTTCCCGACCGTCTGCTGATCCTCAGTGACCTGGGTGAGAACTCCCTGCTCACCGCCGTGCTCCGCTCCGGGGCCGAGCCCGCGGGCCGCAACGCCCTGATGGCGTTCGCTCAGGCGCTGGGCCGGATGCACGCCGCCACCGTCGGGCGCGAGGCGGACTTCGTCGCGCTGCTGCGCCGAGTGGACGTGGTGCACCGGGTGGACGGCATCGCCCAGCAGGCCGAGTCGGCGATCGCCGAGGTGCCCGGTCTGCTCCAGCGCGAACTGGGCATCGAGGTGCCGGGCGAGATCGCCGAGCGCATCGTGCGCGGCAACCGGCTGTACTCCGCGGGCCGTTTCCGCGCGTTCAGCCCGTCGGACCTCTGCCCGGACAATGTGATCTTGAACGAGGAGGGTGCTCGCTTCCTCGACTACGAGTGGGGCGGCTTCCGCGACGCCACCTTGGACATCGCCTACGCGCTGGTGTCCTTCCCTGGCTGCCTGTGCGATGTCGAGCTCTCGCGGGAGCGCGCGCGGCAGATGGTCGAGGCCTGGCGCGCCGAGGTCGTGGGCGTGTGGCCCGCGCTGGCCGATGACGACCAGCTGGCCGAACGCATTCTGGAAGCTCGGCTGATCTGGGTCTGGCTGTCCACCTACTGGTTCCTGCCCGCCGATCACACCCGTATCGCGGCTGCCAGGGAGCACGGGCTGTCGGTGCCGCGCTCGGCGGCGCTGATCAACCGCTGGGCCGCGCTCGCCGAAGACGCGCGGTGCACGGGGGACGACATCGTGGGAGATTTCGCCGAGGACGTATCGGCGATGCTGGAAGAACGTTGGGGCGAGTAGGCCGCGCACCCGGGGGCTGCTGCCCCCGGAGACGGCGCGCGGCCGCCGCGCTCTAGCCGAGCGGGACCTGCCGCGGCTCGATCCGGCCCCCGCTGCGCACCGCGAACGAAGCACCGTAGCGCACATCGGAATTCGGGTCCGCCACGTCCAGCAGGTAGTACCAGTCCATCTGCGCGTGGTCGGGGGTGATCTCCAGCACGCCGTAGCCGTGCGAGTCCAACTCCACATAACGCAGATGGCGGTTGACCGTCTTGATCGCTTCGGCGATCGGAGCGGAATTCGTGTGGACCATGTCGCCGATGCTGGTCGAGGTCACCGACGGCACCACGAACTCGGCGCCCGCCGTCACGCCGCCCGGGTAGCTCGCCGCGTCCACGGGGAGATCGGCGGCCCATGAGGAGTGGATGTCCCCGGTCAGGAACAGTACGTCGGAAATCTGCTGATCGATGATGGCGCGAAACAGCCTGGTGCGGTCGGCGGTGTAGCCGTCCCACTGGTCGCCGTTCAGCGACGGACCGGACTGCGGGACGCCCATGGTGCTGGTGATCGCCGCCGTGGTGGCGGGCTCGAGCGGCGGGAAGACCAGCGGGGCGATCATGACCGAGTTGCCGACCAGTTTCCACCGCACCGGCGCGGAGGCCAAGCCCGCGGTCAGCCATTCCATCTGCGCCTTGCCGGTGATGGTGCGCGCCGGGTCGTCGGCCTCGCGCCAGTTCGCGCCCGGCTTCGCCTCCTGGTCGCGGTAGCTGCGCAGATCCAGCATGGTGAGCTCGGCCAGGGTGCCGAAGCGCAGCCTGCGGTAGATCCGCACGTCGGCGCCGGAGCCGGAGGCCCGGACCGGCATCCACTCCAGATAGGCCTGCGCGGAGGCGGCGCGCCGGTCGGCCCAGCTGCCCTCGGTGGCGGGATCGTGATTGTTCGCGCCGCCGGACCAGGAGTTGTCCGCGGATTCGTGGTCGTCCCAGGTGCAGATGAACGGCAAGGTGGCGTGCAGGCCGAGCAGATCCGGGTCGGTCTTGTACTGGGCGTGGCGGATGCGGTAGTCCGCCAGGCTGACGATCTCGTTGGCCGGATCGTGCGGGCGTACGGCGCCGTTGCGGCCCCCGTACTTGCCGCGGCCGTACTCGTAGATGTAGTCGCCCAAGTGCACGATCGCGTCCAGGTCGGTGCGGGCGGTCAGGTGACGGTAGGCGCCGAAGTAGCCCGCCTCCCAGTTCGAGCACGACACCACGCCGAACCGAAGGCGATCCGGTGCGTCCGCCGTGGCGGGCGCGGTCTTGGTGCGGCCCACCGGAGAGGTCTGGCCAAGGGCGGTGAAGCGATAGAAGTACTCGACGCCGGGAGCCAGGCCGGAAATGTCGACCTTGACCGTATGGTCGGAGTCCGCCGAGGTCGTCACGGCGCCGGACGCGGCGACCGAGGCGAACCGCTCGTCCGCCGCGATCTCCCACCGCACGGTCGCCGGGTCGCCCAGGCCCGAGCCGGGCGTCGCGTCGTCGGAGACGGTTACGCGGGTCCAGACGATCACGCCGTCGGCAAGCGGGTCCCCCGAGGCCACGCCGTGCCGGAACACCGGTGTCGCGGCTTCCGCGTCACCGGCGCCCAGCACCGCGGTGGCGGTGGCGGCGGCCGCGCTGCCCTTGAAAAGAGTGCGCCGAGCGAAGCGCGCGGTGGACGAGGGATCTGAAACGGATACGTTTTCAGGCACGGGTACCGATCCCATCCGAAGTACCGGCGACACGCAACTCCGTCGGTCGCCGCGCCTGTCGACCGCGCGGCCGCGCCGGAGGCTCATCCGGGAACGGCATGTCGTGCTGTCGGTGCGCCTCGGTAACGTTTCTTGTCGTGAGCGATGGTTTGTTCGACGTGCCCGGAGCCGCGGTGTCTCCGGAGCATTCGATCGACACCGTGGTGCGCCGGGACGCGGGTGCGCCGCTGGCCGTGCGCATGCGCCCGGCCACACTGGAGGAAGTGGTCGGACAGCAACATCTGCTCGGTCCCGGTTCGCCGCTGCGCAGGCTGATCGAGGGTTCGGGCGCCGCGTCGGTATTGCTGTACGGCCCGCCCGGCACCGGCAAGACCACCCTCGCCTCACTCCTGTCCCAGGCCACCGGCCGCCGGTTCGAAGCGTTGTCGGCGCTCTCGGCCGGGGTCAAAGAGGTGCGCGCGGTCATCGACGTGGCGCGGCGCAGGCTGGCTACGGGCGAGCAGACCGTGCTGTTCATCGACGAGGTCCACCGCTTCTCCAAGACCCAGCAGGACGCCCTGCTCGCCGCGGTGGAGAACCGCATCGTCCTGCTGGTCGGCGCGACCACCGAGAACCCGTCGTTCTCGGTGGTGTCGCCGCTGCTGTCGCGCTCACTGGTGCTGCAACTGCGGTCGCTCACGGAAACCGACATCCGCGAGGTGCTCGCCCGCGCGATCACCGATGCACGCGGCCTCGACGGCGCGTACACGGTGACCGAGGCCGCGCTCGACCACATCGTCCGGATCGCGGGCGGTGACGCCCGCCGCGCGTTGACCGCTCTGGAAGCGTCGGCGGAGTCCTCGCTCGACGGCACGGTCGACGTGGACCTGGTCGAAGCCAGCGTGGACAAGGCCGCCGTCCGCTACGACCGCGCCGGCGACCAGCACTACGACGTGATCAGCGCGTTCATCAAGTCCATCCGCGGTTCGGACGTCGACGCCGCGCTGCACTACCTGGCGCGCATGCTGAGCGCGGGGGAGGACCCGCGCTTCATCGCCCGGCGGCTGATGATCCACGCGAGCGAGGACATCGGCATGGCCGACCCGATGGCACTGCAGACGGCGACCGCCGCCGCGCAGGTGGTGCAGCTGGTCGGTCTGCCCGAAGGCCGCCTCGCGCTCGCCCAAGCCACCATCCACCTGGCCACGGCCCCGAAGTCCGGCGCCGTCGTGGCCGCGATCGGCGCCGCCATGGCCGACGTCGCGGCGGGCAAGGCGGGCCCGGTTCCGCCCCATCTGCGCGACGGCCACTACCCCGGCGCGGCGGCGCTCGGCAACGCGCAGGGCTACAAGTACCCGCACGACGACAAGGACGGCGTGCTCGGCCAGCAGTACCCGCCCGACGAGCTGGTCGGCGTCGACTACTACCACCCCACCGACCACGGCCACGAACGCGAGATCGGCCCCAGGGTCGACAAGCTGCGCCGCATCGTCCGAGGCTGACCGCCCGATAGCCGGCGCACTGTGTCGGTATCGGTGCATCCGACAAGGGGCGGAAGGAACTGGGTGTCTCCGTGGCGGCGAGCCGCTGCGGGGCTGGGTTCACCGACCGGACGGCGGGGGCGCGACGGGAGCCCGGTCGATGAATAATCGCGTGCGCCGCACCGGTAAGCTGGGTATTCGTGCAGACCCACGAGATTCGACGGCGTTTCCTGGACCATTTCCTCCGTGCCAGCCATACCGAGGTGCCGAGTGCCTCGCTGATCCTGGCCGACCCGAACCTGCTGTTCGTCAACGCGGGCATGGTCCAGTTCAAGCCGTACTTCCTGGGTCAGGAGGCGCCGCCCTACCCGCGGGCGACCAGCGTGCAGAAATGCGTGCGAACCGGCGATATCGAAGAGGTCGGCGTCACCACCCGGCACAACACCTTCTTCCAGATGGCGGGCAACTTCTCCTTCGGTGACTACTTCAAGGAGGGGGCGATCACCCTCGCTTGGGAGCTGATCTCCAAGCCGCAGGACGACGGCGGGTACGGGTTCGATCCCGAGCGGATCTGGGTGACCGTGTACCAGGACGACCCGGAGGCCGCCGAGATCTGGAAGCGGGTCGCGGGCATCCCCGAGGAGCGCATCCAGTTCCGCGACGGCAAGGACAACTACTGGGACATGGGCGTGCCCGGCCCCGGCGGACCCTGCTCGGAGATCTACTACGACCGCGGCCCCGAGTACGGCCGCGACGGCGGACCGGTCGCCGACGAGGACCGCTACCTCGAGATCTGGAACCTCGTGTTCATGCAGGACATCCGTGGTGAGCTGAGCCCCAAGCTCGGGCACCCGCCGGTCGGGTCGCTGCCGAAGAAGAACATCGATACCGGCATGGGCGTCGAGCGCATCGCGCTGCTGCTGCAGGGCGTGGACAACGTCTACGAGACCGACCTGCTGCGCCCGATCATCGACAAGGCCGAGGAACTGACCGGACGCTCCTACGGCGTCCAGCACGAGGACGACGTCCGCTTCCGCGTGATCGCCGACCATGCTCGCACCGCCGCCATGCTGATCGCCGACGGCGTGAACCCGGGCAACGACGGCCGCGGGTACGTGCTGCGCCGCCTGCTGCGCCGCATCGTGCGCTCGGCCCGCCTGCTCGGCGCCGAGAAGCCGGTGATGAGCGAGTTCATGAAGGTCGTCAGCGACCTGATGGCCCCGTCCTACCCGGAGCTGGCCACCGACTTCCGCCGCATCGAGACCGTCGCGGTCGGCGAGGAGACGGCGTTCCTGAAGACGCTGAACACGGGCTCCACCCTGTTCGACAACACCGCCGCCGCGGTGAAGGCCCACGGCGGCAGCACGATCGCCGGGTCGGACGCGTTCACCCTGCACGACACCTACGGCTTCCCGATCGATCTGACGCTGGAGATGGCCGCGGAGGCCGGGCTGTCGGTCGACGAAGAGGGCTTCCGCTCGCTCATGGCCGAGCAGCGTCAGCGGGCCAAGGAGGACGCGCAGGCGCGCAAGCACGCCCACGCCGACCTCACGATCTACAAGGAACTGGTCGACCGCGGCGCCACCGAGTTCACCGGCTTCGACGAGCTCACCTCCGAGGCCACCGTGCTCGCCCTGATCGCCGACGGTGTGCGGGTGCCGACGGCGACCGTGGGGCAGGACGTCGAGGTCATCTTGGACCGCAGCCCGCTCTACGCCGAGGCGGGCGGCCAGATCGCCGACCGCGGCTCCATCACCGCCTCGTCGGGATTGAAGCTGCGCGTGAACGACGTGCAGAAGATCGCCAAGAAGCTGTGGGTGCACAAGACCACGGTGGAGCACGGCCAGATCACCGAGGGCGACGTCGTGCTGGCCCAGGCCGACCCGTCCTGGCGGCGGGGTGCCACGCAGGGTCATTCCGGCACGCACATGGTGCATGCCGCCCTCCGGCAGGTGCTCGGCCCGAACGCCGTGCAGGCCGGTTCGCTGAACAAGCCGGGCTACCTGCGGTTCGACTTCAACTGGCAGGGCCAGCTGTCCGAGCAGCAGAAAGCCGACATCGAGGTCGTCTCCAACGACGCGGTCGGCGCCGACTTCCCGGTGAACACCTTCGTCACCGATCTGCCGAAGGCCAAGCAGATGGGCGCGCTGGCCTTGTTCGGCGAGAACTACGGCAACGAAGTGCGCGTGGTGGAGATCGGCGGCCCGTTCTCGATGGAGCTGTGCGGCGGCACGCACGTGCAGCATTCCTCGCAGATCGGCCCGATCACGGTGCTCGGCGAGTCGTCGGTCGGCTCCGGCGTGCGTCGCGTGGAGGCGTTCGTCGGCTTGGATTCCTACGCGTACCTGGCCAAGGAGCGCGCGCTGCTGGCCGGTGTTGCCTCCGCGCTCAAGGTGCCCTCCGAGGAGGTGCCCGCTCGCGTCGAGCAGCTGGTGGAGCGGCTCAAGGTGGCCGAGAAGGAGCTCGAGCGCACGAAGATGGCCGCCGTGCTGTCCTCGGCGGGCGAATTCGTCGAGAAGGCCGAGCGGATCGGCCGGCTGCTGCTGGTCGCCGTGGCCGCGCCGGAGGGCGTGTCCGCGGGCGATCTGCGCACGCTGGCCACTGACATCCGCGGCCGGTTCGGCAGCGAGCCCGCCGTGGTGGTATTGCTCGGCAACGCCGACGGCAAGGTGCCGTTCGTGGTCGCGGTGAACAAGCCCGCTCAGGAGCTCGGCATCAAGGCGGGCGATCTGGTCGGCAGCTTCGGCCCGAGTATCGCGGGACGAGGCGGCGGCAAGCCGGAGATGGCGCAGGGCGCGGGCTCGGACCCGTCCGGCATTCCGGCCGGCCTGACCGCGGTCCGCGCGCGGGTGGCCGAACTCGCCGGGTGATGGGCGACCCATCGGAACCGGAGCGGTCGGCGCCGCGCGGCGCCGACCGGCCGCATGCGGCCACCGACCCCGGTCGGGGCAGGCGGATCGGCGTCGACGTCGGCAGTGTCCGGATCGGGGTCGCCGCGAGCGATCCCGACGGCATCCTCGCCACCCCGGTGGAGACCGTGCCGCGCGCGAAACCGTCCCGGCGATCGGCTCCCGCACCCGATATCGAAAGAATTGCCGAAATTGTGCGGGAGTACGAGGCAGTCGAGGTAATCGTCGGATTGCCGCGAACATTACGCGGGGAGAAAGGCACTGCGGCTACGCTGGCCACCGCATTCGCTGAGCGATTGCGGGCTGCTGTCGGGCCGGTGCCGGTCCGGCTTTCCGACGAACGTTTGACTACGGTGTCAGCTGCACGTGCATTGCGGGACAGTGGAGTTCGCGCGCGTGGCCAGCGGCAGGTGATCGATCAGGCGGCGGCCGTGTCGATCCTGCAAGGATGGTTGGACGAACGGAGTGCGGTGTTGAGGTCGGTGGAAGCGGGACGTCCTGCGTCGTCCGGGGACGATGCATGACGGATCGGTGGGCGCGGGCCGAGGAACTGTTCCGACAGCGCGAAGCTGATCGGCGTTACCGGAGAGACGACCGGGCCTGGGGCGAGTACGACGGCGACCAGTACGACGATTACGACGACGACACGACCGTCATCCCTCGCTATGTCGACGACGAGGAAGACCCGGAGCCCGCGCCGCCGCCACCGGCCCCACGGCGCGGCGGACAGCGCCCCAGGACGACGCGTGTCGAGGAGCCGCGCCGCTCGAAGCGCGCGGAGTCGAAACGCGCCCGGCCCGAGCGCTCCGGCCGCTCGCAGCGCGGCAAGCGATCCCGGGTCGCCTCTCGCAAAGCCGCCGAGCGCAAGAAGCGCCGCCGCAACCTATGGTTCGTCGCGGGTGTCTTCATCCTTCTCTTCGCCGGCGCCGTGATCTTCGCCGGGATGAAGCTGGTCGCCAGTATGGCTCCGCCGAAAGACTTCGCGGGGCCAGGGGGGCCGCTCGTGGTGGTGCAGGTGCATCCGGGCGACACCTCCCAGCAGATCGCGGGGACGATGGTCGAGCGCGGCGTCGTGGCGAGCTCGGGCGCGTTCTTCCAAGCGGCCGTGCGCAATTCGAACATGAACGCGGTGCAGCCCGGCTTCTACGCGATCCCCAGCCAGAGCCCGGCCGCCGAGGCGGTGTCGGCGCTGGTGAGCAAGTCCTCGCGGGTCGGCAATCTGGTCGTCTCCGAGGGACGGCTGCTGCACGACCAACACGACATGAGCACCGGCGGGCGGTACGACGGCATCTACCGCAAGATCGCGGAGGCCAGCTGCATCGGCACCGGCACCAATCAGAAGTGCGTGAGCTACGAACAGCTCGATGCCGCGGGCGCGAGCCTGGACCTGGCCGCGCTCGGAGTGCCGGCGTGGGCGATCCAGGGTGTCAAGGACTGCCCGGACCGGACACGGCAGCTGGAAGGCCTGATCGCCGCGGGCACATGGGATTTCGATCCGAGCGGGACGCCCGCGGAGATCCTGCGGCAATTGGTGACCGCGAGCGCGAAGAGCTATGAGTCCAC
Organism: Nocardia sp. NPDC004260; assembly: GCF_053603155.1. Lineage (NCBI taxonomy): Bacteria > Bacillati > Actinomycetota > Actinomycetes > Mycobacteriales > Nocardiaceae > Nocardia > Nocardia sp. NPDC004260. The sequence continues at coordinate 36,111 of NZ_JBSGEZ010000023.1, forward strand.
CGGACTGCTGCAGTCCGGCGCCGACACGAAACTGACGCCGTACCAGACGCTGGTCGCCGCCTCGCTGGTGGAACGCGAGGCGAAGCCTCAGGACATGGGCAAGGTGGCACGGGTGATCGTGAACCGGCTGCGGGTCGATCAGATGCTGCAGTTCGACTCGACGGTGAACTACACCCTGGATCGCACCGAGGTGGCGACCACAGACGCCGACCGCGCCCAGGAAACCGCCTGGAACACCTATGCGATGCGTGGCCTGCCCAAGACTCCGATCGCCGCGCCGTCGTTGAACGCGTTGCGTGCCATGGAGAATCCGGAGCAGGGGCCGTGGCTGTACTTCGTCACCGTCGACAAGCAGGGCACCACCCTGTTCACCGACGACTATCAGGAGCATCTGCGCCTGATCGCACGGGCGCAGCGCAGCGGCATCCTCGACAGTTCCAAGGACAGCGGTGGCCGGTAATCGCAAGGCGGCGGTGCTCGGAAAGCCGATCGCGCACTCGCGATCGCCGCAGCTGCACTTGGCCGCGTACCGCGCGCTCGGACTGGACTGGAGCTACGAGCGCATCGAATGCTCGGCGGAGCAGCTGCCCGGGCTGGTCGACGGGCTCGGGCCGGAATGGGTCGGGCTTTCGGTGACCATGCCCGGCAAGGAGGCGGCACTGGCCTATGCCGATGAGCGCACCGACCGGGCCGTGCTGGTCGGATCGGCCAACACCTTGGTCCGGCGCGACGCGGGCTGGCTGGCCGACTGCACCGACGTGGACGGTGTCCTCGGAGCGCTCCGCGGCGGTGGTGTCACCGACCTGACCGAGGGCGTGGTGCTGGGGGCCGGCGGCACCGCGCGGCCCGCCCTGCTGGCGTTGTCGGAGCTGGGCGCGAAGTCGGTGACCGTGGTCGCCCGGGACGCCGGACGGGCGCGCGGCGCGCTGGAACTCGCCGAGCGGCTGGGGATGATCGCGTCGCTGGCCGGTTTCGATGCCGGGGCGCTGCGTACGATCTGCGCGGCCGCGGGAGCCGTGGTGAGCACCATTCCCGCCACGGCGGCGGCGGTGATCGCCCCCGCGGCAGCCGAGGCGCCGGTGGTGCTCGACGCGATCTACAACCCCTGGCCCACCCCGCTGGCCGAGGCGGTGGCCCGGTCCGGGCACACGGTGGTCAGTGGTCTGCAGATGCTGCTGAACCAGGCGTATGGGCAGGTCGAACTGTTCACCGGGCAGGCAGCGCCGCGCGCGGAGATGGCGGCGGCGCTGGACGAAGGGCGTCGATAGCCTTCTCACCAGCGGTGCGTCTCTGCCCTTTCCGCTGCCGTGATCGCCGGTTATGCTGTCGTCCAACGCGTTTCAACGGGAGGGGTAGCGTTGTGTTGATCCGACTCGGAGTCACCGTCGCGATGGGGATCGCGGCATCCGCGTTCGTCTTCGCCGGACAGTCGGCGGCGAAAGCCGATGGCTGCGCATCGGCGCAGCCGACTTGGGGGTTCCAGTGCGTGGCCGCGGCGTCGAACATCTCGCTGGCGAACTGCATGAAAGAGGCGCCGCTGTGGCACAAAGACGGGAAGTGCATTCAGCGGAACGACGGTAGCGGTAGGTACGACCTCTGGATTCCGTCCAACTGAGACACGCAGGGCCGTAGTCGCTGCCGAGAAACACGGCTATGGTGTTTCGCATGAATGCTTGGTTGTTGCGGGCCGTCGTGCTCGGCGCGCTGGTGGTGGCGTTGCGTGCCGGGCTCGGGTTCGCGATGGTGTACTGGCCGACGCACGGGGCACTGATGCGCATCCTGTGCCTGGTCGTGCTGGTCGCGGCCATCGCGGCCTGGGGTGTGCTGGACGGTCGCAGGGACCGCGTCAAGAGCGGGGACGCCGAACGCGGCGCCGATCTGACCATGATGTGGCTGAAGGCCGCCGTGGTGGGTGGTGTCGGCAGCGGCCTGGCGTCCTGGATCCTGGACTGGGCTCCCCGGTTCGATCTCGGTGACAACGGCCTGCTGTTCGAACTCACGGCGGGCGCGGCGTTCATCATTCTGCTGATCTTCGTGCCCGCGCTGATCGGTGTCGGCGTCGGCCGGATGCTGGCTGAGCGGCAGAACGGCAAGGGGCGCTCCACCCCGCCGTCGCTGTACTCCGCTGCGGGCAGCGCGATCTGATTCCACGAAAAAATGGCGCGCCCGCAGCGGGCGCGCCATTTTCGTCTCTCGTGGCCGACGCGGGCTAGAGCAGCACCGCGCCGCCGCTCGGACTGTCCTCCCGGGCGATCGCCGAGTAAGCGGCGGCCAGCAGGGCGGGATCGGGTCCTTCCAGGCGTCCGGGTTTGGCCAGGCCGTCGAGCACGACGAAGCGCAGCACGCCGGAGCGGGTCTTCTTGTCCGTCTGCATGGCGTCCAGCAGCTGAGGCAGCGCGTCGGCGTCGTAGCTGGTCGGCAGGCCGACGGCGGACAGGATCGCGCGATGACGGTCGGCGGTGGCATCGTCGAGACGACCCGCGAGACGACCGAGCTCGGCGGCGAACACCAGTCCGACGGAGACCGCGGCGCCGTGCCGCCACCGGTAACGCTCCCGCCGTTCGATCGCGTGCCCCAGGGTGTGACCGTAGTTCAGGATCTCGCGGAGGCTGGATTCCTTCAGATCGGCGGCGACGACGTCGGCTTTCACCTGGATCGCGCGACGGATCAGCTCCGGCAGCACCTCGCCGGACGGGTCGAGGGCGGCCTCCGGGTCGCGCTCCACCAGCTCCAGGATCACCGGGTCGGCGATGAAACCGGCTTTGATGATCTCCGCCATGCCCGCGACGATCTCATTGCGCGGCACCGTCTCCAGGGTGGCCAGGTCGACCAGCACGGCGGCCGGCTCATGGAAGCAGCCGACGAGATTCTTGCCCGCCTCGGTGTTGATACCGGTCTTGCCGCCGACCGCCGCATCGACCATCGCCAGCAGCGTGGTCGGCACATGCACGATCCGCACTCCGCGCATCCAGGTGGCGGCGACGAAACCGGCCAGATCGGTCGCCGCGCCGCCGCCGAGGCTGACCACGACGTCGTTGCGGGTCAGGCCGATGCGCCCCAGCACCTCCCAGCAGAAGCCGGCGACCGCCAGTTCCTTCCCCGCCTCGGCGTCCGGGATCTCGATCCGGTGCGCGTCGATACCGGTGTCGGCCAGCGCCTTTCGCACCACTTCGGCGGTCTCGGTGAGCGGCGGCTGATGGAAGACGGCCACGGTGCGCACACCTTTGGTCGCGCTGTGGACGGACTCGACGAGTTCACCGAGCAACCCGCGGCCGATGATCACCTGGTACGGGTCGGCGGTCCGGACTTCGAGACGACTCGGCTCTGTCACGTGGCTTGCTCCGATTCTGTTGGTGCTGTTGTCGACTGCTGCCGCGCCCGGGAGCGGGCGCGGCGTGCGCGGGCGCGCCGGGATCGGCTGCCCGCCGCCGTCTCCCCGTTGCCCGCCCCGCCCTCGGCGCCGGGTTCACTCGTGCCGCTCCTGCGGCTGCGCCGGGAGCGCACGGTGGCGGTCACCGCCGCTTCCGCCGCGGCGCCGGTCGCGTTGTCGGTGGTCTCGGACTGATCGGCAGTCTTGCGCCGCGACGCCGCTCTTGCCCTCGCACGTCGGCGGGCCCGGGATCGGCTGCTGCCCTGCGGGATTCCGCTCGGCGGCGGCCGGAGATCCGTTTCGGCCGGTTCGACCGGCTCCATACCGAGCTTGGTCATGATCATCCGCACCACGCGGCCGGGACTGCGGCCGTCGGTACGAACCCGGACGGTGGCCACTTCCCGGTACAGCGGCCGCCGGGTACGCATCAGTTCCCGATACTTCGCGCCGGGGTCGGCGCCGTTGAGCAGCGGCCGCTGCGTGCTCGCGCCGGTGCGCCGAAGACCCTCCGCGATACTGATCTCCAGGTAGACGACGGTGCGGCCGCGCAGGAGCGCCCTGGTGTGCTCGGACAGCACGGCACCGCCGCCGAGCGAGACCACGCCGCGTTCGGCGAGGACGGCTCGGCGCACCACCCGCTCCTCGATCTTGCGGAATTCGGGCTCGCCGTCTTCGGCGAATATCTCCGGGATCGTGCGACCGGTCTCCCGCTCGATGCCGGCATCGGTGTCGTACAGCTCGACGCCGAGTTCCCTGGCGAGCTTGCGGCCGATCGTGGATTTCCCCGCCCCCGGCGGTCCGACCAGCACCACGCGCGGGGCGCGCGGATCGGTCTGCACGATCATTGCGACCGACTGTCCGCGGGCACGTGCGGGCGAGTGCTGATGCGCTTGACGTAGCTGGTGATGTTCTCGACGGTCTCGGTGAGCGAGTCGCCGCCGAACTTCTCCAGCGCGGCCTGCGCGACGACCAGCGCCACCATGGATTCGGCGACCACGCCCGCGGCGGGCACGGCGCACACGTCCGACCGCTGATGGATGGCGACGGCCACGTCGCCGGTGGTCATGTCGACGGTGGACAGCGCGCGCGGCACCGTGGAAATCGGCTTCATGGCCGCGCGCACGCGCAGCGCCTCGCCGTTGGTCATGCCGCCTTCCAGGCCGCCGGCGCGGTTGGTGGAACGCAGCACGCCGTCGGGGCCGGGGCGCATTTCGTCGTGCGCCTGGCTGCCGCGGCGGCGCGCGGTCTCGAAACCGTCGCCGACCTCGACGCCCTTGATGGCCTGGATGCCCATCAGTGCGGCGGCGAGCCGCGCGTCCAGCCGGTTCTCGCCGCTGGTGAACGAGCCGAGGCCGACCGGAAGGCCCTCCACGACCACCTCGACAACGCCACCGAGGGTGTCGCCGTCCTTCTTGGCGGCCTCGATCTCCGCGATCATCGCGGCTTCGGCGTCCTTGTCGAAGGCACGCACCGGGCTCTCGTCCACCGTGGCGAGATCGGCGGCGCCCGGCACGAGGCCGGAAGTGTTCTGCGCGGTGCCGATCGACACGACGTGCGAGACGACCTCCGCGCCGAACGCCTGGCGCAGGAAATTGCGCGCGACGGTGCCCGCCGCGACGCGCGCGGCGGTCTCCCTGGCGCTGGCGCGCTCGAGCACGTTGCGGGCGTCGTCGAAGTTGTACTTGAGCATGCCGGAGTAGTCGGCGTGCCCGGGCCGGGGCCTGGTCAAGGGTGCGTTGCGGGCCAGGTCGGCGAGTTCGGCCGGATCGACCGGATCGGCGGACATCACGGTGGTCCACTTCGGCCACTCGGAGTTGGCCACCTCGATGGCCACCGGGCCGCCCATGGTGCGCCCGTGCCGCACACCGCCGAGGACGGTGACCTTGTCGGCCTCGAACTTCATCCGCGCGCCGCGACCGTAACCGAGCCTGCGACGGGCCAGCTGCGCGGAGATCTCGTCCGACGTGACCTCGACGCCTGCCACCATCCCCTCCAGGAGGGCGACGAGAGCGGGACCATGGGATTCTCCGGCAGTTATCCAACGCAGCACATTGTTCATCTTCCCATGTCGACGCCCGTGCTCCGGAACGTGGCCCGCCGTGACGAACCGCACGCCGGGGAGCCGGGGTACCGCGGGCCGAGGCGCTCAGCGGGCTATGACGATGGGGCGGTCCACCGAGCGGAGCAGCGCGTCACCGACCGAGCCGAACAGCAGCCGCCGCAAAGTGCCTCGGCCGCGGTTGCCCACTACCAGTAGCTGTCCGTCGCGGGAGCGTTCGAGCAACCCTCGCTCCGGACGGTCGCGGACGACCTCGCGCCGGATGGTCAGCTCCGGGTACTGCTCCTGCCAGCCGGCCAAGCCGGTCGCGAGCAACGCCTCCTCGGTCCGGCGCAGGGCGGCCCAGTCGGTGCCGATCGCGGCCAGCGGCTCGACCTCACCCCAGGTGTGCACGGCCACCAGTTCGACCCCGCGGAGCGACGCCTCGGCCGCGGCGACCCCGATGGCGGCCTGCTCGGCGGTGGAGCCGTCCACGCCGACGATCACCGGGCCGGTGGTCGCCCGGTCCCACAGCGGCGTCTCGGCGGGGACCACCGCCACGGGGCATTCGGCGTCCCTGGCGACGGTGGTGCTGACCGAGCCGAGGAGGACGCGCTGGACGCGGCCGATCCCGCGGGTGCCGACCACGAGCATCGCCGCGCTACGGGAGCGCTCGATGAGTGCGGTGGCGATGTGCGCCGTGCGGATCTCGGTGCCGATGGTGATGTCGCGCACGGTGTGCGCGGCCGCCACGGCGGCGTCCGCCGCGCGCTCGATCGCCTCGTCCGCCTCGCGCACCCGCAGCAGCGCCGCCGGGCGCGGGGGATCGTCGTCGTCGGAGCCGAGCGAGGACTCCACGACGAGCGAGATGTGCAGGGGAGCGTCGTGCAGCGCGGCGGTCTGCGCCGCCCAGCGGACCGCGACGATCGATTGTTCCGAACCGTCGGTTCCCACGACGATCGGTCCCCGCGACGGATGCCTCGGATTCACTGGGCGGCTCCTTCTCGACGCTGCTTCCGCTGTACTGGCGCACTCGAGGGGCGACTTCTCCGAGGTGCCGCAGCTCGAGCGCTGACGCGGCGGCGGCTCGGAAAGTCGTTGCCCGCGATTGATGCTACCGATGAATTGCTACTGATTTGCTGGCTTTCTGCGGCGCTCAGCGCGGTCCGGCGGCATTCCGGTGGTCTCGGGCGGAGCGGACCTAGGTCGAGTCGAAGGCCGACGACAGTAGGGCCAGCAATGTCGCCAGGCACATCGCAGGGCCGTGCGGCACGGTGAGCGTGTTGTCGCCCGAGTCGGCGCTGCGGGAGCCGAATGCGCGTCGGCAGACCAGTGCTCCGAGCGCGACGCATGCGGTGAGCGCCGGTGCTCCGAGTGCCGCCCAAACCCACGGACGGGCGCCGCCCAGGGCGGTCGCCCCGCCCAGCATCACCGCGAGCTTGACGTCGCCCGCGCCCAGCGCGGCGGGTGCGGCGAGGTGCACCAGCAGGTACGGCGCCGACAGCAACAGCGCGCCCAGCAGTGCGGCGGTGAAATGCTTTGTGTGCAGGGCATATCCGAGGACGGCCAACGCTCCAGAGCCGGTCAGCCGGTTCGGGAGGCGTCCTTCACGCAGGTCGAACGTCGTCAGTGCCGCGCACCAGACGGTGAGCGCGGCGCACGCGAGTGGAGTCATGGCTCCACCTTCGCCCGGTTCCGGCGCGGGTCATCCGCGCCTGCCCGGAATGTGCACAACCGGTTCGAGTGTGAACAGGCTATGGGTCAGTAGGCCTCGGATTGTCGAGAAATACTGTGCCGCAATGTTTTCGGGCGAAAATCGGATGATTCGACAGCAGTGGGCGGCCATGCCGATCACGTGTTGGCTGTCGGTGTGCGGTGTGTCGGCGGTAGTTTTGACACATGCGTGCTGATCACCAGGGTCATGTGCCGGACTACGCGGCGCGGCGTGGCGCGCTGCGCAGCCTGCTGGTGGAGAACGGGGTGGACGCCCTGCTGGTCACCGATCTGGTGAACATCAGATATCTGACCGGGTTCACCGGCTCCAACGCGGCGTTGCTGGTGCATTCCTGGGACACGCGCGCCGCCGAGGACCGGACCGTGATCGGCACCGACGGCCGGTATCGGACCCAGGTCGCCGAGCAGGTTCCCGATCTGCGGGCCGAGATCGCGCGCGCCGCCGCCCGGCGGATCGTGCAACTGGCCGGGGAGTGGCAGGTCGGCCGGGTGGGTTTCGAAAGCCATGTGGTCACCGTTGAGCAGCATCGCGGTTTCCTCGAACAGCGCACCGGCCTGGACTTCGTCGCCTCGCCCGGGCTGGTGGAGCAGTTGCGCATGGTCAAGGACGCCTACGAAGTGGAGCAGTTGCGGGCGGCCTGCTCGGCGGGCGATGCCGGTCTGGCCGCGCTGCTGGAGCACGGCGGACTGCGTCCGGGCCGCACCGAGCGTCAGGTGGCCAGGGAATTGGAATGGGCCATGTTCGAACACGGCGCCGAAGCGGTTTCGTTCGAGACCATCGTGGCGACCGGCGTGAACTCGGCTGTCCCGCATCACCGCCCGACCGACGCCGTGCTGGCCGCGGGTGATTTCGTCAAACTGGACTTCGGCGCGGTGGTGGGCGGCTACCACTCCGACATGACCCGCACCTTCGTGCTCGGCGCGCCGACCGACTGGCAGCGTGAGGTGTACGCGTTGGTCGCCGAGGCACAGCGGGCCGGGCGGGAGGCGCTGCGCCCGGGGGTCCCGGTATCCGACGTGGACGCCGCGTCGCGGGCGGTGATCGAGGCGGCGGGACACGGCAAGTTGTTCGTGCACGGCCTCGGCCACGGGGTGGGTCTGCAGATCCACGAAGCGCCCGGAATCGCGAAAACCGGAACCGGTACACTTCTGACTGGCGTGGCGGTGACCGTCGAACCAGGTGTGTACTTTCCCGGCCGCGGCGGGGTCCGGATCGAGGACACGCTCGTGGTGCGCGAAGGGGGCCCGGAGCTGCTCACCCACACCACCAAAGACCTGACCGTCGTCGACTGACGCCGGTCTGCCCGAGACCAAGCGGTAGAACGAGGAGATCCGAAGACAGTGGCGGACACCAGCGACTTCAAGAACGGCCTTGTGCTGAAGATCGACGGTCAGCTCCAGCAGATCACCGAATTCCAGCACGTCAAGCCGGGCAAGGGCCCCGCGTTCGTGCGGACCAAGCTGAAGAACGTCGTCTCCGGCAAGGTGGTCGACAAGACCTTCAACGCCGGTGTGAAGGTGGAGACCGCGAACGTCGACCGCCGCGACATGACCTACCTGTACCACGACGGCACCGACTACGTCTTCATGGACGGCGAGACCTTCGACCAGATCTCCATCGCCGAGGAGACCATCGGCGACGGCGCCCGCTTCCTGCTGGAGAACATGACCGTGCAGGTCGCCACGCACGAGGGCGCGCCGCTGTACGTCGAACTCCCGGTCTCGATCGAACTCGTGGTCCAGCACACCGACATCGGCCTGCAGGGTGACCGCTCCACCGGCGGAACGAAGCCCGCCACTCTGGAGACCGGCGCCGAGGTGCAGGTCCCGCTGTTCATCAACACCGGCGACAAGCTGCGCATCGACTCGCGCGACGGCAGCTACCTCGGCCGGGTCAACGCCTGAGCCGCGGGCCGGCCGATTCTGGAATGATGTGACCGTGGCTGACCAGCCCGTGGACAAGAAGTCCACGTACAAGAAGCTCGGCGCGCGGCACAAGGCCCGCCGCCGTGCGGTCGACCTGCTGTTCGAGGCGGAGGCCAGGGACGTCGACGCCGCCGACCTGCTCGACGAGCGCGCCGAGCTCGCCGCCCGCGACCAGTCGGTCGCGCCGGTGCACGCCTACACCCGGACATTGGTCGAGGGTGTGGCCGACGATCTCGACCGGGTGGACGGAACGATCGAGTCGTACTTGCAGGACTGGACCTTGTCGCGGCTCCCGGCCGTGGATCGCGCGATCCTGCGCATCGCGGTCTGGGAGCTGTTCCACGCGAGCGACGTGCCTCCGGTCGTCGCCGTGGACGAGGCGGTGGAGCTGGCCAAGGAACTGTCCACCGACGACTCCCCGTCCTTCCTCAACGGTGTGCTGGGGCAGGTCGTCCTGGTGGCGCCGCAGGTGCGCGCCGCCGCTGCCGCGACGAGGGCCCCCCGCCCGGAGTCCGAGGCGTGAACAAGTACCTCGTCCTGGCGATGCGCACAGCGCGCTTCGATACCTCCGTGATCGAGCCGCACCGGCAGTTCCTGCAGTCGCTGCAGGATCTGGGGCGATTGCAGGAGAGCGGCCGCTTCACCGACGGCACCGGAGGCGCGTACATCATCTACGCCGAAAGCCTCGACGCCGCCAGGGAAATCGTGTTCACCGATCCGGTGCACACCACCGGGTCCTCGGAACTCACGATCTACGAGTGGGAAGTCACGGCGCCGAGCTGACTTCGACTGCGCGTCGGAGCCCGCGCGGGCTTCCCGGCTCGCTTCGCGTTCCCGCGCGGCAGCGGGAGGCCGGGCAACGGGACGTCCTGCAACTCCTTCCGAAGACCGCGCATGGCTCCCGCTGGTGGGTGTACGGATGCCCAGCGGGAGCACCGGAACCGGGGTTCCGCGCGGAGACCGAACCGGGACGTGCGTCTCGATCCTGCCTCGACAGTATCCTCGTACCTCGACCGCACTCGAGGTCAAGCGAGGCGCTGACTTGCGGGGGTCTCGGCGGCTAACTCGTCATCAGCAGCGCTGTGACCGCGCCTGCGGTGGCGACCGTCGCGAGCGCGGCACCGGTCAGCACGAAACGTCGCATGGGTACCCGTACGCCGTGCATGCGGCAGAACTCCAGACACAGCAGTGTGGCGAGCGAGCCCCACGGCGTGACGATCGGGCCGACATTGGTGCCGATCAGCAACGCGAGGAGCTGATCACTGTTTTGCGGGGGGATCACCGCCTCGCCCGCGGTGTAGGCGGGCAAGTTGTTCGCGACATTGGACAGACCCGCACCCGCCGCGGCGGCTCGGAACGCGCCGGACGCACCCGAGTCGGTGCCGATGAGAGCATGCATCGAGTCACCGAGGCCGAATCGGCTCAGGGTGGGCACCACCAGGAACAATCCGACCACGAACACGAGCAGTTGCCACGGGATGAGCGACAGCCGCAACGCGCCGCGATCGAATACGGCGAACGCCGCCAACGCGATGAGCGCCGCGACCGTCGCCGCGACGCCGATCCGGTCGCCGACGAGGGGGATCGCGACGATGAACAACAGACAGGCCCCGGCTGTCGTGTAGAACAGCGAGCGCTCCCGGAAGTTCACGGGCCGGATCGGCTCGGGCGGCACGTAGCGGTCGGTTCCCCGCCGTCCGCGCCGCCAGTACCACACCCACAGGCACACCGTCGTCGCGGTGATCGAGACCATCTGCGGCGCCAGCATTCTGCTAGCGAATCCGGTCGCGGTCAGTGCCACCCGGTCGGCGGCGAGCAGATTCGTGAGATTGGAGACTGGTAGCAGCAGGCTCGCGGTGTTCGCCAGCCACAGGGTGGTCATGGCCAGCGGTAGTGGTGGGATCCGAGCGGGCGCGGCGAGTGCCAGCATGACCGGGGCGATGAGCACGGCTGTGGTGTCGAGGTTCAGCAGGATCGTCGTGGCGGAGGCGAACAGTACGCACAGGCCGAACAGCGCCGGGTAATGGCCGCGACCGAGGATCGCGAGGCGATGGGCGATGGCGTCGAAGACCTTCGCCTGCCGGGTGAGCTCGGCCAGCACGATCACGCTTGCGAGAAACAGCAGTAACGGGCCGATGCGACGCATGTTCGCGGCGGCCTCGTCGCGGGGCAGGAGCCCGGTGAGCACGCACAGCAGACCGACCGCCAGCAGGGCGAGCCGGACCCGGTCCAGGACGCTGAGCCGCCGCTCGGAGGTGGTCGCGGGTGGGTTCCGTGCGGAGGAATCGACCAGTTCGGGCACGAGTGCCATCATCGCAGCCCTTCGTTCGCGTCCCTTCCCGGCCGGGATGGTCACGGCAGTTCTCGCTTACCCATTGAACGTGCCGTTATTCGATGGTACGTTATGCGGGTCACACAGGTCGGACGTCGGTTCCGGCACAACCGGCCCCATTATTCGGGTGGAAAACGTTGTGTCCGACGCAATCTCGGTGTTCGTCCGCCGTCGAGCCAAGGATGTATTGCCCATGAGCCTCGTCATCGGACTGGTATTTCTGTTCATCCTGGTCGGAGGCAGCCTACGGTCGGCCGAAGCCGGCTGTCAGAACACGTTGATGAACCACATGAAGAACATGTGGCTCTGCGCCGTGATCTCGTATGCCGTTGCGCTGACCGGCTTTTCGATCTTCCTGGCCCTGTCGTCGAAGACGCCGTGGCCGACGCTCGACGACGTTCGGAACATGCCGTGGTGGGCGCCGTTCGGTGGCCTGCTCGGCGGCGCGGCGGTGATGGGGATGATCGCGGTCGCCCGGCATGTCGGCGTGGCGACCTTCAGCGCACTGGTGATCGTCGGCGAGATGGTGGTCGCCGTGATCATGGATCACTTCGGACTCATGGGATTCGAAGAACGATCCGCCAGCGTTCCGCGTCTGGTGGCCTGCGGGCTGATCACGCTCGCGATCTACCTGATGGCCGATGAGCCCGCGGGCGAGGAGCCCAGGGTCAGCGTCACCTGAGAGCAGTACGCCCACCGCTGCCGGTTTCAGCCATCCCACTCTTCGCACCCTCCCGAGGATTCTCGATGACGGTTCAGACCGCCGAAAAGCCCCGTGCCGCGCTGCCCCGCGTCACGATGGCACTCATCTTCGCGTTCATCCTGGTCGGCGGCGCGCTGCGCTCCGTAGAAGCCGGTTGCCAGAACTCGCTGAAGCTCGCATTGAAGAACGTGTGGCTGTGTGGCGTGATCTCCTACGCCGTCGCATTCACCGGCTTCGCGATCTTCCTCACGGTGGCGCTGCTGGTTTCCAGGAGTCGGCCGTGGCCGACGAAGGCCGACATCCGGAGTATGCCCCGCTGGGCGCCCTTCGGTGGCCTGCTCGGCGGGGCCGCGATCCTGGCGATGATCTCCGTGGCCTCCGATGTGGGCGCGGGTACGTTCAACGCCCTCATCATCGCGGGGCAGATGTTCGGTGCTCTCACGATCGACCACTTCGGGCTGATGGGATTCCCGCGGCGCACGGTGAGCTCCAAACGCGTCGTCGCCTGCGTCATGATCATCGCCGGGATCTATCTCATGGCGACCTACTGAACATCCGCGCGGATCTGGTCGACAGCGGCGTTCTGAGAGACAGATAGAGTATCTATCGCAACGTTGCCTCGCTCAGGGAAGTAGGAGACATGGCCGCGAACGAGCTGACCGTGACGGACATCCGTACCGCGCAGGAGGCGTGGGCGGTCTTCGACCGACTCCCCGCGGCGCGGGTCGAGGACGTCACGACCGGGCGCTGGCGAGGCGAGGAACTGGACACCGGTCATCCGATGGACGGTGTGCTGGTGGCTTCGGGCTGGTACGGCAAGCAGTTCGACGGCCCCGACAGCGTGCATCCGCTGTTGTTCACCTCGGGCGGGTCGGTGTTCGCCGTCGATCCGCGCCGCGTCCCGGTCGCGTTGGCCGGGCGGGTACCGCTGCCCGGTGTGCGCGCCCTGCGCAAGTTGCTGCCGATCCTGCGTCCCGCGCTGCGCACGCGCAAGCACACCGCGCGTCTGCGTGAGGTCGAATACCGCGGTGTGACAAGTGCCGCGATGGTCTACGACCACCTGCCGATCATCGATCATTTCCGGCGCGCCGACGAGCACACCCTGCTCGGTGTGATGGATTTGCGTGGTATGGCCGAACCGTATTTCTTCGTGCTGCGTCGGGATATCGGCTGAGCCGGTCGGCCGTCGCCGATCCGGGTCCGGCGCCGCGCCCGCCACACTAGGATTTGCGCGAACAGGCGACACCTTGCGGCGATGTGGTGACCGAGGGAGACACAGTCGATGGAGCGCACGACATGCCTGGTGGTTGGTGGGGGACCGGCCGGAATGATCCTCGGGCTGCTGCTCGCCAGGGCCGGGGTCGAGGTCACGGTGCTGGAGAAGCACAAGGACTTCCTCCGTGACTTCCGCGGCGACACCGTGCATCCCACCACCCTCGACCTGCTCGATGAACTGGGTCTCGGCGCGGAGTTCGCGAAACTGCCCGCGCGCAAGGTGGATCGAGTGCAACTGCCGATCGCGGGCGGGCTGCAGACGCTCGCCACGCTGACGCATCTGCCGGGCAGGCACAAGTACATCGCCATGGTGCCGCAGTGGGATCTGCTGGATCTGCTCGCGCGTGCCGCGGCCGACGAGCCAACTTTCCGGCTGCGGCTGAACACCGAGGCCACCGACCTGGTCTGGATCGACGGCCGGGTAGGTGGCGTCGCCTACCGAACCGTCGACGGCGCCACCGGCGCGATCGAAGCGGACCTCACGGTGGCCTGCGATGGCCGCGGCTCACTACTGCGGTCGGCCGCGGGACTGCCGATCCGCACGTGGTCGACACCCATGGACGTCTGGTGGTTCCGCCTGCCGCGCACCGAGATCGATCCCGCGGGCGCGCTGCCGATCGTCAGCGCCCGGCGGGTGGCGGTGCTGCTCGATCGCGGCGACTACTGGCAGTGCGCGACGTTGATCGCCAAGGGCGCCGACGAATCCGCCCGCCGCGGGCCGGTGCGGGACGTCATGCGGAGTCTGGCCGAGGCCGCTCCCTGGCTCTACGACCGGATCGACGCCTTGACCAGCTGGGACGAGGTCAAGTTGCTGGAGGTGAAACTCGATCGGCTGACCAAGTGGTACACGAACGGCCTGTTGTGTCTGGGCGACGCCGCCCATGCCATGTCCCCCGCCGGCGGCGTCGGCATCAACCTGGCCGTGCAGGACGCCGTAGCCGCGGCCAGGATCCTTGCTCCGCCGCTGCTGTCGGGGGCGCTCGGCACCAGGGAGTTGGCGAAGGTGCAGCGACGGCGCCGATTCCCGACCGTGGTGACACAGGGAATGCAGCGACTTCTGCACACCGTCGCGATCGCGCCCGCCCTCGACGGACGAGTCGACATCGCGAGTTCCCCACGCGCACCGCTGCCTGTCCGTATTCTGCGGCGCTTGCCCGTGATTCGCAGCGTGCCGACCTTCTTGATCGCTCGCGGTGTCTTGCCCGAGCACGCCCCGCACTTCGCGCGGCGGTAGGGCTCAGGCCGGCACGTCGGGGGAGGACGTAGGCGCGGTGGCGATCCAACCCGCGACGACCGCCAGACCCGTCGGGCGGTGCACGGCGAGGAAACCGAAGGGCCGGTCGAAGACCACCGAGACGACAGGCGCGTAGTCGTGCCGCAGGACGGCCGCTGCCGCGCGCAACGCGAAGGCCGTCACGGCGGCTGCCTCGAAACCTTCGTGGCCGAACCGGGCGAGCACTTCCTGCGCTCCCTGGCCGACGCACAGTGGGTCCGGGGAGATCGCCGGGAAGTGGCCGTGGGTGCAGTCGGTCGCGGCGGTCAGGCCGAACAAGCTCGGCGTGGTGAGCAGATCGTGGGTGGAGCGGACCTCGAATGGCGGCAGCTGGACGCGCAGTCGGCCAGTGTTGGGCACCACCGGCTCGGTACGCACGTTCAGGCCCGGTCCCGTCGTGCCGACCGGCAGATCGGAGCGGATCGGCACACTGCCGGACAGCGCGGCCAGGCCCGTTTCGAGCACGGCCCCGGGTGCCCCGGTGCCGAGCAGAAGTTGGACGTCGAGGTCGGCGACGCCTTCGACGACCACGCGGGTGACCGGTTCCGATGCGTCCAGGATCGCGGCGTTCGTCAGGTCGCGGCTCGTGCGGGACAACCCGGGTCCGCAATGTCCCCGCCACGGCCCGTCCTCGGGTGCCAGCGTTCCGGCATCGAAGGGCACCTGCCACTTCGTCTTCGCGACCAGCGCGGTGGCGAGCACCAGCAGCGTCTCGGGATCGACCGTGAGGGGAAAGCGTTCGATCAGCCCATCGGTGTGCCGGGCCGCCCAGCTGTCGAGCTCGGACTGCCCGGCCAGCCGCGCGAGCACACCCTCGGGAAGCGACTGCGACCACGCCTCGTGCAACGGAAGATCGCGGCGCACCCACACGCCGAGTGCGGCCGACACCGCCTCCGCGCGCTCGAGGTCGTCCAGCAGCCGGAGCGCCGCGGCTTGCCCCTCCGCCGCGGGCAAGCCGGTCGCGGTCGTCAGTTCGTCCCGAGCCGGACCGTCCGCCGCGGAAGCGAGCAGGGCGAGCAGCGGCCACACCCCGGCGCCGGACACCACGAAGTCTCGTTCGCCCGCCGCCGCGCACCACCGCGCGGTGAGCGCGTTGGCGGCGCCGACATGGGAATCCACAGAAGTCCGCACGAGCCCACCCTAGCTACGCCGGGGCCGCGCGGCGTTATCCGGACACGGCGGAGCCCGGGCGCAGCACGATCTTGCCCAGTACCGTCCTTTCCTCCAACAGGCGATGCGCGCGGCTCGCCTGCTCCAGCGGCAGCACGGCCTGGAATCGCCACCGATCCGTTCATCAGCACCGCCGCGGCGTCCACGAAGGACAGGCCGTCCGGAATGGAAACCACGGAATCCGCGTTGGCAGCGACGAATTCGGCGTAAGCGCCGGAACCCTGGGTCGACACGACGACCCGGCGTCCGATCAGCGCCGGATCGACTTGCACGCCGACCTCGGTGACGACCCCTGCGGCTTGGAAACCGAAAACCAGCGGTAGCGGCGCGCCGAGCGGGAACTCGCCGGAGCGCAGCTTGGTCTCGGGGAACAGCACCGGGATCGCCTCGGCGCGGATCACCACCTCGTCCGCGCCTGCCCGTGGCGCCGGGACCTCCGCGGTGACCAGCACGTCCGGGCTGCCCGGCGCCGTCATTACGATTGCCTGCATATGAACTCCATAAGTTGACTGGCGGTCCAATTGACTCACCGATGATGTGGACCGCCGGTCAACTTGTCTAGAAAGTGGGTGCGATGGGCGACGGGCGGCCGAAGGAACGGGCGGACGCGGCGCGCAATCGGCGGGCGATAGTGGACGCCACCTTCGCCCTGTTGGCCGAGCACGGCGCCGAAGCGATCACCATGGATCGCGTCGCGGCCGCCGCGGGAGTGGGCAAGGGCACGATCTTCCATCGCTTCGGCAGCCGGGCGGGGCTGTTGCACGAGATGGTCGCGCAGAGCGCGGTCGCGCTCATGGACGCGGTGACCAGCGGGCCGCCACCCCTCGGCCCCGGTGCGCCCGCCGATGCCCGGCTGATCGCCTACTTCGACGCCATGGCACGGTTGGTGATCACCAATTCCGAGCTGATGGTCGCCTATCGCACCGAGCCGCCGCATCCGCGAACCGCCGAATTCCACGCGTTCTGGGACCACCACATCACAACATTGCTGCGGGAGGCGCGTCCGGACCTGGACGCCGAAGTGGTCGGACGGCTATTGCTCGGCGCGCTGAGCGCCGAATTGGTGCCCGCCATGGTCCGTGCGGGCGAGACGGAACGGTTGCTGGCCGCGGTGCGCGAGCTGGTCGAATCCGTGCTACGCGCGCCGTGACGACTCGTGCGGCACCGCGACCGGCGCATTGGTCTGTCCACGGCTCGACCGCTCGTGTGCGGCATGCGGTTGATCCGCTCGCACCTCGCGCGGCGATCAGTCCCGCGACAGAATGGCCTCGAACCGTTCGTCGGCTCGGTCGAGCTGATCGAGGATGTGCTGCCGGACGTGCTCGGCCAGCGGCGTGTCCGGCCGGGTCACCAGATCGCGGTACACGTCGGTGAGCGGGCGGTACTTGGCGGCGAGTCTCGCCATCGCGGGGCCGGTGGCGTAGAGAATTCCGACGCCGTTGTCGGTGAAATCGGAGAGCTTGATGACGCGGGCCCACGGGTCCCGATCCAGATTCGTCGCGACATGCTCGCGGTACTGCGCCTGCCGGTCCCGAGCCGGATCCGGCTCGGGATTGGTCACCGCCGCCACGAGATCGGCCACTCGCCCACCGAACCGATCGGTGAGCGCGCCCAGTGCGGCGTCGACGGTGGGTCCGGGACGATCGGCGGCCAGCTCGGCGGCGTGGTCCTCGACCGCGTCGTGCAACAGCCCCGCCGCGACCACGTCCGGATCACGGACCTCGTAGTGGCTGATGATCCGAATCGCCACGCGCAGAAGATGACTGAGATAGGGCTCGCGGCCGTACCGATCGTCGCGATGCAGATCGGCCGCGAGATCGAGCGCCGCTGCCAGGCGTTGCGTGTCCGGCAACTCGGCGATTTCCAGCAGTAATCGTTCGCGCAGCCCGGCCTCGCCGTAGACCTCGCTGATCGTGTGCAGCGGCATCACGGCCAAGACCCCCGCCCCTGGATTGCTCATGATGCCAGGCTAACCGGAGCGGGGGACACGTGACGGACGACGATCACTTCCGACCTCGACGATGGTTCAGCTCGAAACGGTGCGTGGGAGCTGGGTCAGCGGACGCCGCGTGGACGGTACTGGATGCTGATCCGCGGACCGCTGGGCCTGCGCGTCTTGGGCACGGCGTGCTCCCAGGTGCGCTGGCAAGAGCCGCCCATGACCAGCAGGTCGCCGTGTCCGACAACGTATTTGATGCTCGGCCCACCGCCGCGCGGCCGGAGCAGCAGCGCCCTCGGCGCCCCGACCGACACGATCGCGACCATGGTGTCGTGGGTGGCGCCGCGGCCGATGGTGTCGCCGTGCCAGGCGACGCTGTCGTGCCCGTCCCGGTAGTAGCACAGGCCCGCGGTGCGGAACGGTTCGCCGAGTTCGCGCCGATAGTGCTCGCTCAGTGCTGTGCGCGCGTCCGCGAGAGCCGGATCCGGCAGCGGTTCGTGCTCCGCGTAGAACCGCAGCAGCCGGGGCACGTCGACCACGCGGTCGTACATCGGCCTGCGTTCGGCTTTCCACGGCACGCCGTCGACCAGCCGATCGAACAGCGCGTCCGCGCCCGAAAGCCAACCGGGCAGCAGATCCACCCAAGCGCCGTGGTCGAGCACCGTACGTCGCGCGTCGCGCAGCGACCCGAGCTCGGTCTCACCGAACCCGTCGAGCAGCGATCCCTGTAGCGGTGTGGACATGCGGCCGAGCGTACCGCGGATCGAACATATGTGCTAGCGGTTTTCGGTCATGTTCGTCGAATCCTCGCCCGCGATCGACTGGGCAACCTCAGCGTGAGGGATGACTCGCCAGTCGGCGAGCTGATCGGACGACGGGAGTCGTCATGACCGGAAGACCGCCGCAAGCCCCCACGGCCGGCGTGGCGATGACCGCGATCGGCGTGGCGGTGATCCGCGCCCGGGAATCGCGGCGGCCCGACCGCCTCTACGACGACCCGTGGGCGCAGCTGTTCGCCGACGCCGCGCGACGCGGATTCGCCGCCGAGCCGGACGGCGAAGCGCGCTGGGCCCGGCTCGAGGCGCTGGCCGAGAAGTTCTACGAGGGCCGCAGCGTTTCCGTGCGACTGGTGGACGACGTCCGGGCTGCCGTCGCGGCGGGCTGCCGACAGCTCGTCACCCTCTCGGTGTGTTTCTCGCCGTCCGCCGACAGGGGCTGAGGCCACGCGCTCAGTGGCCCCGCTCACAGCGCGATATGCCTGGGGAAACCGGGGGCCGGGGCGCTGCTACGCTGCTTGCCGTAAGACATCCTTTAACGGACCGTCCGGTGAGGCGGGGAAGGAGGTCGGCATGGCCGTGCCCGAAGAACGGGCCGCCAAGTCCGGCGCTGCCGAGACATCGCAGCGACATACCCCGGAATGGGTGGCGGCGGGACGAGAGCTGTTGTCGGCTTCGGATGTCGGGCGGACCGTCGCGCGCATCGCGCACCAGATCATCGAGAAGACCGCGCTGGACGCGGGTGAGCCGGGCGCGCCACGCGTGGTGCTGATCGGTATCCCCACCCGGGGCACCACCCTGGCCGCGCGGCTCACCGGCAAGATCGAGGAATTCTCCGGCGTCCGCCCGGCTCTGGGCTCGCTCGACATCACCCTCTACCGGGACGATCTGCGCAGCCGCCCGCACCGGCCGCTGGAGCGCACCTCCGTGCCGGAAGGCGGTATCGAGGACGCGCTCGTGGTCCTGGTCGACGACGTCCTGTTCTCCGGCCGCACCGTCCGCTCCGCGCTCGACGGTCTGCGCGACCTCGGCCGCCCGCGCGCGGTGCAGCTGGCGGTGCTCATCGACCGCGGTCACCGGGAACTGCCGATCCGTGCCGATTATGTCGGCAAGAACGTGCCGACCAACCGTTCCGAGGACATCTCGGTACTGCTGACCGAACACGACGGCCGGGACGGCGTGTACCTGCACCAGGAGGAGGCGTGATGAAGCTGCCACACGCCGGCTCGCGGCAGGAGGCAGGCGCGTGAGGCATCTGCTGTCGGTCGCCGCGCTCGATCGCGCCGCCGCGAACGAGCTGCTCGACGAGGCCGAGCGGTTCGAACAGGCCCTGCTCGGCCGCGAGGTGCACAAATTGCCTACGCTGCGCGGGCGCACCGTGATGACGGTCTTCTACGAGAACTCGACCCGGACCCGGGTCTCGTTCGAGGTCGCGGGCAAGTGGATGAGCGCGGACGTGATCAACGTGAGCGCGAGCAGCTCCTCGGTCGCCAAGGGCGAGTCGCTGCGCGACACCGCGCTGACCCTGCACGCCGCGGGAGCCGACGCGCTGATCGTCCGGCATCCGGCTTCCGGTGCCGCGCACCAGATCGCGCGCTGGATGGACGAGTGGGCGGTCTCGTCGGGGCGCGGCTCGGGCCCGGCGGTCGTCAACGCGGGCGACGGAACGCACGAGCACCCGACCCAGGCGTTGCTGGACGCGCTGACCCTCCGGCAGCGGCTCGGCGACATCGAGGGCAAGCGGGTGGTCATCGTCGGTGACATTCTGCACAGCCGGGTCGCGCGATCGAACGTCTTCCTGCTGGCCACACTCGGCGCGGAGGTCGTGCTGGTCGCTCCGCGCACGCTGCTTCCGGTCGGCGTGGAGAGCTGGCCCGCCCGCGTCTCACACCACTTGGACGCCGAGCTCATCGGCGCCGACGCCGTGCTGATGCTGCGGGTGCAGGCCGAGCGGATGAACGGCGGGTTCTTCCCGTCGGCCCGCGAGTACTCGATCACCTACGGACTCTCCGAACGCAGGCTGGCCCTGCTGGAAGACCACGCGGTCGTGCTGCACCCCGGCCCGATGCTGCGCGGCATGGAAATCGCGTCCTCCGTCGCGGACTCGCCGAAAGCCGCTGTGCTGCAACAGGTCACCAACGGGGTGCACGTGCGGATGGCGGTGCTGTTCCGCCTGCTCGTCGGAACCCAGGAGGCAGTGGCATGAGTGGAGGGAACGACACCATCGTTCTGATCAAGGGCGCGCTGCTGTACGGCGAAGGCGAGCCGGTCGACGTGCTCGTCGCCGACGGGGAGATCCGTCAGATCGGCACCGATCTGGGCGTGGTCGACGCCGAGATCATCGACGCGCAGGGCCAGATCCTGCTGCCCGGCTTCGTCGACCTGCACACCCACCTGCGTGAGCCGGGTCGCGAGGACACCGAGACCATCGAGACGGGTTCCGCCGCCGCCGCGCTCGGCGGCTACACCGCGGTGTTCGCGATGGCCAACACCAACCCGGTCGCCGACTCGGTGGTCGTCACCGACCATGTGTGGCGGCGGGGCCGTGAGGTCGGCCTGGTCGACGTGTATCCGGTCGGCGCGGTCACCGTGGGCCTGGAGGGCAAGCAGCTCGCCGAGATGGGGACCATGGCCGCGGGCATCGGGGCGGTGCGCATGTTCTCCGACGACGGTCACTGTGTCTACGACCCGTTGATCATGCGCAGGGCCCTGGAGTACGCGAACTCGCTCGGGGTGCTGATCGCGCAGCACGCGGAGGAGCCCAGGCTGACCAAGGGCGCCATCGCGCACGAGGGGCCGACCGCGGCCCGGCTGGGGCTGGCCGGCTGGCCGCGCGCGGCCGAGGAGTCGATCGTGGCGCGCGACGCCTTGCTGGCGCGCGACGCGGGCGCCCGCGTGCACATCTGCCACGCTTCCACCGAGGGCACCGTGGAACTGGTGCGGTGGGCCAAGTCCCAGGGTATTTCGATCACCGCCGAAGTCACCCCGCACCACCTGCTGCTGGACGACTCCCGGTTGGAGACCTACGACGCCGTCAACAAGGTCAACCCGCCGCTGCGCGAGGCGTCCGACGCCGCCGCGCTGCGGGAGGCGCTGGCCGAGGGCATCATCGATTGCGTCGCCACCGACCACGCGCCGCACGCCGAGCAGGACAAGTGCTGCGAGTTCGCTGCGGCGCGGCCCGGCATGCTCGGCTTGGAGACGGCGCTGTCGATCATCGTGCAGACCATGGTCGAGCCCGGGCTGCTGGACTGGCGCGGCGTCGCCCGCGTGATGAGCGAGCGACCGGCCGCGATCGTCGGCTTGGACGAGCACGGCAGACCGCTCGAGGTCGGCGAGCCGGCCAACTTGACGCTGGTCGACCCGAAGGCGAGCTGGACGGTGCGTGGAAAGGACCTGGCCAGCATCTCGAACAACACGCCGTTCGAGGCGATGACCTTCCCGGCCCGGGTGACGGCGACGTTGCTGCGCGGCCGGGTCACCGCCAGGGACGGCAAGGTGCTGGTCGACCGGGCGGAGGCGTAGATGAGCAACCGAGGCGCAGCCGTTCGAGGAGGTTCGTAGTGGAGAGAACGCTCTGGGTGGTCGGGCTGCTGATCCTGTTCGCGGCCTGCCTGTGGCTGATGTACCGGGGCTGGCGCAACCGCGCGGCGCGCCAGGCCGAGCGCATCGGCGCGCTGCCCACCGTGCCGGCGGAACTGGGTGCGCAGGTATTGGAGCCGACGACCGGCCTGTACTTGGGCAGCACCATCGCGCCGAGCTGGCAGGACCGGATCACCGTCGGCGATCTGGGTTTCCGGGCTACCGCGGAACTCACGCGGTTCGAAAAGGGGATTCTGCTCGAACGCGACGGCGCGACGGTGATCTGGATTCCGGACGAATCCATCACCGCGGTGCGCACCGAACGCGGGCACGCGGGCAAAGTGATGACAGAAGATGGTGTGCTGGTCATTCGCTGGAAGCTGCCGACGGGAACCGAGATCGATACGGGTTTCCGCGGCGACGACAAGTCGGTCTACCCGGCTTGGCGCAGGCTTCCCGCGGCGGATCAGAGCGGGACGATGACGGGAGATGACGAGGGATGACAGGAGAAGCAGCACTCGTGCTGGAGGACGGCCGGGTGTTCCGCGGCCAGGCCTACGGCGCCGTGGGCCAGACGCTCGGTGAGGCGGTGTTCTGCACCGCGATGACCGGGTACCAGGAGACCCTCACCGACCCGTCCTACCACCGCCAGATCGTGGTGGCCGCCGCGCCGCAGATCGGCAACACCGGCTGGAACGACGAGGACGACGAGTCCACGAAGATCTGGGTCGCCGGGTACGCGGTGCGCGACCCGGCGCGGCGCGCCTCCAACTGGCGCGCCACCAGGCCGCTGCCGGACGAGCTGGAACGTCAGCGGATCGTCGGCATCGCGGGCATCGACACCCGCGCGCTGGTACGTCATCTGCGCACCCGCGGTTCGATGAAGGCGGGCATCTTCTCCGGCGACGCGCTCGCCGCCGCGGAGGAGTTGGTGGACCGAGTGAACGGTCAGCCGTCCATGCTGGGCGCCGACCTCGCCGGCGAGGTGACCACCGACGCGCTCTACACGATCGAGCCGGAGGGCGACCATCGCCGCACGGTCGTCGCGGTCGATCTCGGGATCAAGACCAACACCCCGCGCATGTTCGCGCAGCGCGGCATGCGGGTGCACGTGGTGTCCTCGAACACCACGCTGGACCAGATCCTCGAACTGAAGCCCGACGGGGTCTTCCTGTCTAACGGTCCCGGCGACCCGGCCACCGCCGACGCGGCGGTCGAGTTGACCCGTGGCGTGCTGGGCGAGGGCCTGCCGCTGTTCGGCATCTGCTTCGGCAACCAGATCCTCGGCCGCGCGCTCGGCCGGGGCACCTACAAGATGAAGTTCGGCCACCGCGGCATCAACGTCCCGGTGGTGGAGCACGAGACCGGCCGGATCTCGATCACCGCGCAGAACCACGGGTTCGCCCTGGAGGGCGAGCGGGGCGAGCGGTTCGACACCCCCTTCGGCACCGCCGAGGTGAGTCACGTCTGCGCCAACGATGGCACGGTCGAGGGCGTCCGGCTGGTCGACGGCCGCGCCTTCTCCGTGCAGTACCACCCGGAAGCCGCCGCCGGACCCCACGACGCCGCGTACCTGTTCGACCGTTTCGCCGGTCTCATGGAAGGAGCCTGATGCCTCGCCGCGAGGATCTCGAGCACATCCTGGTGATCGGTTCTGGCCCGATCGTCATCGGCCAGGCGTGCGAATTCGACTACTCCGGCACGCAGGCGTGCCGGGTGCTGCGGGCCGAGGGCCTGCGGGTGTCGCTGGTCAACTCGAACCCGGCGACGATAATGACCGATCCGGAGTTCGCCGACTCCACCTATGTGGAGCCGATCACGCCGGAGTTCGTGGAGAAGGTCATCGAGAAGGAGCGTCCGGACGCGATCCTGGCCACCCTCGGTGGCCAGACCGCGCTGAACACCGCGGTCGCGCTGCACGAGCGCGGAGTACTGGCGAAGTACGGCGTGGAACTCATCGGCGCCGACTTCGACGCCATCCAGCGCGGTGAGGACCGGCAGAAGTTCAAGGACATCGTGGCCAAGGTGGGCGGCGAGAGCGCCCGCTCCCGGGTCTGCTTCACCATGGACGAGGTCCGCGATACGGTCGCCGAACTCGGCTACCCCGTGGTGGTGCGCCCGTCGTTCACCATGGGCGGCCTCGGTTCCGGCATGGCCTACAACGAGGAAGACCTCGATCGCATCGCGGGCGGCGGCCTGGCCGCCTCGCCCACCGCTAATGTCCTGATCGAGGAGTCCATCCTCGGCTGGAAGGAATACGAGCTCGAGCTGATGCGGGACGGCCGCGACAACGTCGTGGTGGTCTGCTCGATCGAGAACGTCGACCCGATGGGCGTGCACACCGGCGACTCGATGACCGTCGCCCCGGCGATGACGCTCACCGACCGCGAATACCAGAAATTGCGCGATCTCGGCATCGCCATCCTGCGCGAGGTCGGCGTCGACACCGGCGGCTGCAACATCCAGTTCGCGGTGGACCCGCGCGACGGCCGCCTGATCGTCATCGAGATGAATCCGCGCGTGTCGCGTTCGTCCGCGCTGGCGTCGAAGGCGACCGGCTTCCCGATCGCGAAGATCGCCGCCAAGCTGGCCATCGGCTACACGCTCGACGAGATCGTCAACGACATCACCAAGGAAACCCCGGCCTGCTTCGAGCCGACCCTCGACTACGTGGTCGTCAAGGCCCCGCGGTTCGCGTTCGAGAAGTTCCCCGGCGCCGACGGCACGCTGACCACCACCATGAAGTCCGTCGGCGAGGCCATGTCCCTCGGCCGCAACTTCTCCGAGGCGCTCGGCAAGGTGCTGCGTTCGCTGGAGACCAAAGCCGCGGGCTTCTGGACCCAGGACGACGGCGCGTGGACCGACGTCGAAGCGATCCTCGAAGACCTGCGCACGCCCACCGAAGGGCGCATCTACCAGGTCGAGCGGGCGCTGCGGCTGGGCGCGAGCATCGAGGACGTCGCCGCCGCCTCCGGCATCGACCCGTGGTTCGTCGCGGAGGTGGCCGGTCTGGTCGAGCTGCGCCAGGAGATCCTCGACGCGCCCGTGCTGGACGAACCGCTGTTGCGGCGGGCCAAGCACTACGGCCTGTCCGATCGTCAGCTGGCCGCGCTGCGACCCGAACTGGCGGGGGAGAGCGGTGTGCGCGCCCTGCGCCACCGGCTTGGGGTCCGCCCGGTCTTCAAGACGGTCGACACCTGCGCCGCCGAGTTCGAGGCCAAGACCCCGTACCACTACTCGGCCTACGAACTCGATCCTGCGGCCGAGTCCGAGGTGGCGCCGCAGCCCGACCGCGAGAAGGTGATCATCCTCGGGTCCGGGCCGAACCGCATCGGCCAGGGCATCGAGTTTGACTACTCGTGTGTGCACGCGGCGCAGACGCTGTCGAAGGCCGGATACGAGACGGTGATGGTCAACTGCAACCCCGAGACCGTCTCCACCGACTACGACACCGCCGATCGCCTCTACTTCGAGCCGCTGACTTTCGAAGACGTGCTCGAGGTCTACCACTCCGAGTGCGAATCCGGCACCGTCGCCGGTGTCATCGTGCAGCTGGGCGGCCAGACCCCGCTGGGCCTCGCGCAGCGGCTCACCGCCGCGGGCGTGCCGGTGGTCGGTACCAGCGCGGCCGCCATCGACCTGGCCGAAGACCGAGGCGAATTCGGTGACGTGCTGGTCGCGGCCGGTCTGCCCGCGCCGAAGTACGGCACCGCGACCACCTTCGCGCAGGCGCGCAAGATCGCCAACGACATCGGCTACCCGGTGCTCGTGCGCCCCTCCTACGTGCTCGGCGGCCGGGGTATGGAGATCGTCTACGACGAGAACTCCTTGGAGGGCTACATCTCCCGGGCTACCGAGCTGAGCCCGGAGCACCCGGTGCTGGTCGACCGGTTCCTGGAGGACGCGATCGAGATCGACGTCGACGCGCTGTGCGACGGCGAGGAGGTCTACCTCGGCGGCGTGATGGAGCACATCGAGGAGGCGGGCATCCACTCCGGTGACTCCGCCTGCGCGCTGCCCCCGATCACCCTGGGCCGCAGCGATATCGAGGCGGTGCGCCGCTCGACCATCGCGCTCGCCAAGGGCATCGGCGTCCGCGGCCTGCTCAACGTGCAGTACGCGCTCAAGGACGACGTGCTCTATGTTCTGGAGGCCAATCCGCGCGCGAGCCGGACGGTTCCGTTCGTGTCGAAGGCCACCGCGGTGCCGCTGGCCAAGGCCGCCGCGCGGATCATGCTGGGGGCCACCATCGCCGAACTCCGCAAGGAGGGCATGCTGCCGAGCGAGGGCGACGGCGGGCACGTCGCGCTGGACGCTCCGGTCGCGGTCAAGGAGGCCGTGCTGCCGTTCCACCGCTTCCGGCGCGCCGACGGCAGCGGCGTGGATTCGCTGCTCTCGCCGGAGATGAAGTCGACCGGCGAGGTGATGGGCATCGACGCCGATTTCGGCACCGCCTTCGCCAAGAGCCAGACCGCCGCCTACGGCTCGCTGCCGACCGAGGGCACCGTGTTCGTCTCGATCGCCAACCGGGACAAGCGCGCGATGGTCTTCCCGGTGAAGCGCCTGCACGACCTCGGCTTCCGCATCCTCGCCACCGAGGGCACGGCGGAAATGCTGCGCCGCAACGGGATTCCATGCGAGCAGGTGCGCAAGCACTCCGAGGTGGGGCCGGACGACGAGCCGACGATCGTGGAGCAGATCCGTGACGGCGAGGTCGACATGGTGTTCAACACGCCTTACGGCAACTCCGGTCCTCGCGTGGACGGCTATGAGATCCGCAGCGCGGCGGTCGGGGTGAACATCCCGTGCATCACCACCGTGCAGGGTGCGGCGGCCGCGGTGCAGGGCATCGAGGCCAGCATCAACGGTGGCATCGGCGTGCGGTCGCTGCAGGAACTGCACTCGGTGCTGCGTGGGTGAGCCGCGACCGGACGGAACAGGTGCGATGAAGACCTTCGGCGACCGCCTGCGGCACGCGATGCGGCAATTGGGGCCGGTGTGCGTCGGCATCGACCCGCACCCGGAACTGCTGCGGTCCTGGGGACTGACCGAAGACGTCGAGGGACTCGAGCGGTTCGCCGAGATCTGCGTGGAGGCGTTCGACGGCCTCGTCGCACTGGTCAAGCCGCAGGTCGCGTTCTTCGAAGCCCACGGCTCCGGGGGCCTCGCGGTCCTGGAGCGCACCATCGAGGTGCTGCGGGCCTCGGGAACCTTGGTGCTCGCCGACGCCAAACGCGGCGATATCGGGTCCACCATGGACGCCTACGCGCGGACCTGGCTGGCCGACGGCCCGCTCGGGTCCGACGCGGTCACGGTCTCGCCGTATCTGGGCTTCGGTTCCCTGGCACCGGCGCTGACGCTCGCCGAGGCAGGCCACCGCGGCGTCTTCGTGCTCGCGGCGACCTCGAACCCCGAGGGAGCGCAGGTGCAGCGTGCGGTCGCGGCGGACGGCCGCACGGTCGCGCAGACCATGGTCGACGAGGCGGCGGCGCGCAACGCGGGCGCGGAGTTCGGTTCGGTCGGCGTGGTGGTCGGCGCCACGCTCAGCGAGGCGCCCGATCTCTCCGCGCTCAACGGCCCGATCCTCATGCCCGGGGTGGGCGCGCAGGGCGGCGGCCCGGAAACCATCAGGGAGCTGGTCCCGGAGGCGATGCTCCCGGCCGTCGTGCCGAACGTCTCGCGGGAGGTGCTCAGGGACGGGCCCACCGTTCCGGCACTGCGTGCCAGAGTGCGCGCTTTCCAGGACGCGTTCGCGTTCCTCCAAGAATGACCGCGAAAGGCCGGCGCATCCGCGCCGGCCTTCGTCGTTTCCGTCTCCTGTGCGTGCAGGTGTTCGCACACACGTGCCCCTTAGCGGGGCCTGTGCGCGCTCCTGCGCTGATTTCGGGGCCGATCGGTGCACGGATGGGCGCAACGCTCCTGGGCCGACGTACAGGGCCGGTATCCGGCACCGGATGCCGGTCGTGGCGGCCGAAACGGCTCCGATGTGACGCCCGACACGCGCAAAAAACTCGCGACACGCGGAGAATTTCCAGAAAGTTCCTGGTAGGGCGCGTGAGGGGTTGCTGGAGAGATGCGCTGCCGTCTCGCAACCCTTCCGCAAACCATTCGGTTTGTCGAAAACGCCCAGCTTGCGGCACATTTCGCTGATTCGGTATCGCGATGCGCTCGATGGCGCGGGCGGCACCGGCGCCGGGCCGCCGCGGTGCGGTCCGTATCCGGAATCATGCGCTGACCTGGGGGGTGGGTTCGCAATCGGCGGACGTCGTGGGTACGGTCGCTGAGACTGCCGGGTTACCGGCAGGAGTTGAATGCAATGAACGATGAGACGGAGGAACCGTGGCCCTTCCCCAGCTGACTGACGAGCAGCGCGCCGCTGCTTTGGAGAAGGCGGCTGCCGCTCGCCGCGCTCGGGCGGAGCTCAAGGAGCGCTTGAAGCGTGGCGGCACCAACCTGAAGCAGGTGCTCACCGACGCCGAGACCGACGAGATCCTCGGCAAGATGAAGGTGTCGGCGCTGCTGGAGGCCCTGCCGAAGGTGGGCAAGGTCAAGGCGGCGGAGATCATGAGCGAGCTGGAGATCGCCCCCACCCGGCGGCTGCGCGGACTCGGCGACCGGCAGCGTAAGGCGCTGCTGGCCCGGTTCGACTTCGACGCCTGACGACGAGGGTGATCGAACACACGCGGAAGGGTCGACTGGTCGTACTGGTCGGCCCCTCGGCCGTGGGCAAGTCCACCGTGGTCCGCTGTGTCCGCGAACGACTGCCCTACCTGGTCTTCAGCGTGTCGGCAACGACCCGGGCCCCGCGGCCCGGGGAGGTCGACGGCCTCGACTACCACTTCGTCTCCCGTGCGGAGTTCGACGCGATGATCGAGGCGGATGAACTGCTCGAGTGGGCGGACATCCACGGCGGGTTGCAGCGTTCGGGCACCCCCGCCGGGCCGGTGCGCGCCGCGCTGGCGCAGGGCCTTCCGGTATTGGTCGAAGTGGATCTCGAGGGCGCGCGATCGGTGCGCCGGGCGATCCCCGACGCGATCCTGGTTTTCCTTGCCCCGCCGAGCTGGGACGAGTTGGTGGCGCGACTGACCTCGCGTGGCACCGAGTCGCCCGAGGTGATCGAGCGGCGCTTGGAGACGGCCAGGATCGAGCTGGCGGCCTGTGACGAG
This sequence comes from Nocardia sp. NPDC004260, assembly GCF_053603155.1. Classification (NCBI taxonomy): domain Bacteria; kingdom Bacillati; phylum Actinomycetota; class Actinomycetes; order Mycobacteriales; family Nocardiaceae; genus Nocardia; species Nocardia sp. NPDC004260. Next base: position 65,395 of record NZ_JBSGEZ010000023.1, read on the forward strand.
TTCGACATAGTTATCGTCAACGACGAGGTGACCAGCGCCTGTGAGCAGTTGGTATCGTTGTTCGTTAGCACAAATTCGAGTTCGTGACCCCCACCTGCGCATGAGCGATCAGGCCCGGAGGAGGTAGCCTGCGTATTCACGTAGGGCCTTCGCGCATGCGCAATCCACTCCGGCATGAGTGACCAGGCCCGGAGGCGGCACGCCGCCGCACTCGCAGGGCCCCTCGTTCATCCGACCGACCACAGCAGGAGTCTTCCTAGTGACGGACACCAAGACCGCGCCCGCTTACGACACGCCGGTCGGCCTCACCAACCCGCCGATCGACGAGTTGCTGGAGCGCACGTCGTCCAAGTACGCCCTGGTCATCTACGCGGCCAAGCGGGCCAGGCAGATCAACGACTACTACAACCAGCTCGGTGACGGCATCCTCGAGTACGTCGGCCCGCTGGTCGAGCCGGGTCTGCAGGAGAAGCCGCTGTCGGTCGCCCTGCGCGAGATCCACTCCGACCTGCTCGAGCACTCCGAAGGCGAGTGAGGCGAACCCCGGTTCGCCGTGACCACTACTAGGCCGGAGGCGTAGTGACCACAAGGATCGTCGTCGGTGTAGCCGGAGGCATCGCCGCCTACAAGGCGTGCTCTCTGGTCCGGCGATTCACCGAGACCGGACATGACGTCCGGGTGATCCCCACCACCTCGGCGCTGGAGTTCGTCGGCAAGGCGACCTTCGAGGCACTGTCCGGGAACCCGGTGCACACCGGCGTGTTCTCCGACGTGCCCGAGGTCCCGCATGTTCGGCTGGGCCAGGAGGCGGACCTCGTGGTCATCGCCCCGGCGACCGCCGACCTCATGGCCCGCGCCGCGTCCGGCCGCGCCGACGACCTGCTCACCGCCACGCTGCTGACGGCCCGATGTCCGATCTTGTTCGCGCCCGCGATGCACACCGAGATGTGGGAGCATCCGGCGACCGTCGCCAACGTCGCGACCTTGCGCGCCCGCGGTGCGATCGTCATGGAGCCCGCGGCGGGCCGGCTCACCGGCGCCGATACCGGCCCCGGACGGCTGCCCGAGCCCGAGGAGATCTTCGGCCTCGCGTCGCTGCTCATGGAGCGTGCCGACGCGATTCCGCGGGATCTGGCGGGCCGTCGGGTCGTCATCACGGCGGGCGGCACCAGGGAGCCGCTGGATCCGGTGCGTTTTCTGGGCAACCGCAGCTCCGGCAAGCAGGGCTACGCGCTCGCGCGGGTCGCGGCCCAGCGCGGCGCCCACGTGACGTTGATCGCGGGCAACACGATCGAGATGGCGGCGCCCGCCGCCGTCGACCTGGTGCACATCACCACCGCCGAACAGCTGAAGACCGCCGTCGACAAGCACGCCGTCGGCGCCGACGCGGTGATCATGGCCGCGGCGGTCGCCGATTTCCGGCCGACCAACGTCGCCGCCGCCAAGATCAAGAAGGGCGCCGGCGAGCCCGACGTCATTCCGCTGACCAAGACCGACGACATCCTCGCCGGCCTGGTGCAGGCGCGCCGCGACGGGCAGTTGCCCGGCACCGCGATCGTCGGTTTCGCCGCCGAGACCGGTGACGAGCACGGCGACGTCCTCACCCACGCGCGGGCCAAGCTCGCACGCAAGGGGTGCGACCTGCTCGTGGTCAACGCGGTCGGCGAGGGCAAGGCGTTCGAGGTGGACACCAACGACGGCTGGCTGCTGGGCGCGGACGGCACCGAACAGGCGCTCGACCACGGCTCCAAGGCGTTGCTGGCCAGCCGTGTGCTCGACGCGCTGAGCGTGTTGCTGCGCTGAGCCGGGCCGCGTCCCTGCCAGGATTGCCATCCGATCCGTCGTTCGCGACGCCGTCATCAATTCGGCACCGGCACGACACCGGGAGTTCAGCTGTCCGGGATGGCCGCGGCGTTGAGGTCCGCCCTGTCGGTGATTTGGAATAGGCTGAGATATAAGGGTTGCGCAGTCGCGACATCGCGTTACTGTCGCAAGCCGATACGAGTAACCCGTTGAGGGAGAGGGAAGAACTGTGCGCACGTCCGGGAGCCGGCTTTTCACCAGTGAGTCCGTGACCGAAGGTCATCCGGACAAAATCTGTGATGCCATCAGCGATTCCATTCTCGACGCGTTGCTCGCGGAGGATCCGCGCAGCCGGGTCGCGGTGGAAACCCTCGTGACGACCGGCCAGGTCCACGTCGCGGGTGAGGTCACCACGTCGGCGTACGCCGATATTCCCCGAATTGTCCGGGAAAAGGTCCTGGAAATCGGATATGACTCGTCGGCAAAGGGATTCGACGGAAATTCCTGCGGTGTGAATATCGCGATCGGCGCGCAGTCGCCGGATATCGCGCAGGGTGTGGACACCTCGCACGAGGCGCGCATCGGCGGCTCCGACGACGAGATCGAGCGGCAGGGTGCGGGCGATCAGGGCCTGATGTTCGGTTACGCCACCAAGGACACCCCCGAGCTGATGCCGCTGCCGATCGCGCTCGCGCACCGGTTGTCGCGCCGCTTGACCGAGGTGCGCAAGACCGGCGTGCTGCCCTACCTGCGTCCGGACGGCAAGACGCAGGTCACCATCGAGTACGACGGCGATCGCCCGGTCCGCTTGGACACGGTGGTCGTCTCCACCCAGCACGCCGCCGACATCGACCTGGACAACCTGCTCGCGCCCGACATCCGCGAGAAGGTCCTCGACGCGGTGCTCGCCGACCTCGAGCTGCCCAGCCTGGACATTTCGGACATTCGCCTGCTGGTCAACCCCACCGGCAAGTTCGTGCTGGGCGGCCCGATGGGCGACGCGGGCCTGACCGGCCGCAAGATCATCGTCGACACCTACGGCGGCATGGCCCGCCACGGCGGCGGCGCTTTCTCGGGCAAGGACCCGTCGAAGGTGGACCGCTCCGCCGCCTACGCCATGCGCTGGGTCGCGAAGAATGTCGTCGCGGCGGATCTCGCCGACCGCGTCGAGGTCCAGGTGGCCTACGCGATCGGCAAGGCGGCTCCGGTCGGCTTGTTCGTCGAGACCTTCGGCACCGAGAAGATCGACCCGGCGCGCATCAGCACCGCGATCACGGAGGTCTTCGACCTGCGTCCCGGCGCTATCATCCGCGACCTGGACCTGCTGCGCCCGATCTACGCGCCGACCGCCGCGTACGGCCACTTCGGCCGCACCGACGTGGACCTGCCGTGGGAGCACACCGACCGCGCCGACAAGTTGCGCGCCGCCGTCGGACTCTGACCTCGATCAGGTCCGAGTGAACGAACCCGCGGCGGACACCCCCGCCACCGAGGCGGACCGTCCGGCCGCGGGTCCCGCGGACGTGGAGTTGCCGATCGCCCGGGTGCTCCCGCTGCTCTCGCCCGCGCATCTGGACCGCGACTTCGACTACTTGGTGCCTCCAGAGCTGGACGAACTCGCCCAGCCGGGGGTCCGGGTGCGGGTCCGTTTCGCCGGTCGGCTGGTCGACGGCTATCTCCTGGCTCGATCGCGGCACAGTGACCACGGCGGAAAGCTGGTCAAGCTGGAACGCGTCGTCTCCGGCGAACGCGTGTTGACTCCCGAAATCCTGGACCTGGCCGGCAAGGTCGCGGCCCGATACGCGGGGACGCGTGCCGATGTCCTGCGTCTGGCGATACCACCGCGGCACGCCCGCACCGAAACCGGTGGCGGGAAGAAGTCCGCTGCGGCCCGAGCCGATTCCGCGAACGAGAACCCAGCCACCGCAGTCGGTCCCGTGCAGTCGGACGTGGCAAGTTCCGTGGTCGCCCGAGAGTTGTCCGTTGCATCGCCGGAATCCTCTGGCCTGCAAGCCGATTCGGCTGATGTGCGCAGCGCGGCTCCGAAGAGTGGTGCTGCGGCAGAACCGGATTCGAAGCGCGATAGCCCTGGCACCGGCCGATATGTGCCCACGCCGGAGAGCGATGAGAAGCTCGATGCCGAGCCGTCCGCACGTGCGCATCTGAAGCTCGGGCCAACCGGCGCGGGGGACTCGGGCGGCGCTGGGGAGGCGATTGGCGACGCCGAAGGCCGAACCGCCGTTCTCGATTCGGCGTTTCCGGCCATAGATCTCGCGCCTTGGGAACGGTACGTCCACGGGGCGGCGTTCGTCGGCGCCCTCGCCCAGCGGAAAGGGGCACGCGCGGCCTGGCAGGCGCTGCCCGGTGAGAACTGGCCCCGGCGGCTGGCGGAACTCGCCGCAGTGGTGGCCCGGCAGGGGCGCAGCGCGATCCTCATGGTCCCCGACCAACGCGACCTCGAACGGGTCCTGGCGGAATGCGTTGAGCTGGTGGGGGACTCGGCAGTCGGGTTGTCCGCCGGTCTCGGTCCAGCGGCTCGGTACCGGCGTTGGCTCGCGGTGCTGCGCGGTTCGGCGCGAGTGGTCGTGGGCACACGCAGCGCCGTGTTCGCACCGGCGGTGGACCTCGGGCTGATCGCGTTGTGGGACGACGGTGACGACACCTACGCCGAACCCCGTGCGCCGTATCCGCACGCGCGTGAGGTGGCGATGTTGCGGGCGCACGAAACCGGTGCGGCCTTCGTCGCGGCGGGTTTCGCGCGCACCGCGGAGATCCAAGCGGTGGTCGATTCGGGTTGGGCGCACGATCTGGTCGCCGATCGTGCCGTGCTGCGCAAGGCCGCGCCGCGCATCAGCGCCCCCGGCGACAGCGATATCGCGCTGGAACGCGATCCGGTCGCCCGTGCCGTCCGAATTCCCGGCGTCGCCTTCGCGGCTGCCCGCGCCGCGCTGAAGGAAGGCGCACCGGTGCTGGTGCAGGTGCCGCGCCGTGGGTACATTCCCGCGCTGGCCTGCGGGAAATGCCGTACGCCTGCCCGATGCCGACACTGCAACGGGCCGCTCGCACTGCCGGAAGTTCGCGGACCCCGCGGATCGGCCGCCGACGCCGGCGCAGCCGCGCAGAGTCCCGCGTGCCGTTGGTGCGGGATCACCGAGACCGCGTTTCGTTGCACCACCTGCGGGTCGCGCGCACTGCGCGCCGTGGTGATCGGGGCGGCACGCACGGCCGAGGAGCTCGGCCGTGCGTTTCCCGGCGTACCTATCCGTGCTTCCGGCGGCGGTACCGTGCTCGACACCGTGGAGCCGGGCCCGCAAGTGGTCGTCGCTACGGTCGGCGCGGAGTCGGTGGTTCCTGGCGGCTACGGCGTCGCGTTGTTGCTCGACGGCTGGGCGCTGCTCGGCCGAGCCGACCTGCGGGCCGCCGAGGACGCGCTGCGCCGCTGGATGGCCGCCGCGGCGCTGGTCCGCGCGCACGGCCAGGTCATCGTCGTGGCCGAGCCGTCCATCCCCACCGTGCAGGCGTTGGTCCGGTGGGATCCGGTGGGCGCCGCGCGCGCGGAGGTCGCGGCACGGGCCGAGGTCGGCTTCCCGCCTGCCGCCCGTCTCGCCGCGATCGACGGCACCGCCGACACCATCGCCGAACTGCTCTCGGCGGCGGACCTGCCCGACACGGTCGACCGCCTCGGACCGGTGCCGCTGCCGGACGGTGCCCGCAAACCGTTCTCCTCCGGCGATGCGCCCGCCGAAGTCGAACGCCTGCTGCTGCGGGTCGAGCGCCGCTCCGGAGCGGCGCTCGCGCGTGCCCTGCGCGCGGCTCAGGCGGTTCGCAGCACGCACCGCTCGGACGCCCCCCTGCGCGTGCAGATCGACCCGGTCGACATCGGCTGACGGCTACCGGAGTCGGTGGCTCCACCGCTGCCCCGTCGGCATGGGCTGCGGTAGCGCCTCCGGACACCCGGGGCTGTGCCGCGAGGAGGTCGCGGTACCCGGACCGGGCGCGGACCGTACCGCTCGCTTCGCCCCATCTCGTGCGCGCGTGTCTCGGGCTATCGCAGCGAACAGTCCGTAACGGACCTGCGCCGCCATGGTGGACTGCACTCGTTCTCGCCCAGCCCGGGCGAGCATGACCGCCTCGCCGTTTCGCGCCGGTGAAACATCGAAGCCGGCGATCATTTCGCGACAGCGCAGCGCTCGGCCGAGCTTCAGGCGAAGGCCGCTCGATTGCGAGCCGCCCAGTCGGCGTATTTCGTGGCCGGGCGTCCGAGCACACGCGGCACATCGGGGCTGATCCGCTGCTCGGCGGGTGTCGGCTCGCCGAGGATGGTCAGCGTGTGGTCGGCCACCGGCTCGGGCATGAAGTCGAGCATTGCCGAACGGGCCTGTGCCCGAGTCAATTCCACGAATCGGAGCGGCTCGCCGACTGCCGCGCCGAGTGCTTCGGCCTGGGCACGCGGGGTAGCGAGCTCGGGCCCGGTCAGGGTGTAGACCTGTCCGTCGTGCCGGTCGTCGCGCAATGCCGCCGTTGCGACCGCGGCGATGTCGGCCGGATCGATCGAGGGAAGACCGACGTCGCCGAACGGCGCTGCGACCAGGCGCTGCGTGCGCACCGCGTCCGCCCACGCATAGGTGTTGGAGAAGAATCCGGCGGGCCGAAGGAAGGTCCAGGCCAACCCGGAGTCCCTGATCGCCTGTTCGTAGGCGATGAGCCGGGCGTAGCCCGCCGCGTCCGGTCGAGTGGCAACGCCCTGCGAGGACACGAAGACCACGCGCCGCACGCCTCCCGAGGCGGCGATTTTCAGCACCCGCTCTGGTTCCGGACCCGCCACCAACTGCTCGCCGGTGATCAGGAGAAACAGGGTGTCGGCTCCCGGCGAGGGCGGGGGAGAGGCTTTCCGGCTCGCCCAGATCGGCCCGAACCGAGCGGACTCCGTCGGGCAGCGAAAGGTCCGCATGCCGCGCGACGGCTGTCACCTCCTCGCCGGCGTCCGCCAGCGCCCGCACGAGGGGCGCGCCGATATTTCCGGTAGCTCCGGTGACCACGATCATTGAGACTCCTTAGTTAGTTGTCTGACTAAAAAGACGGTAGCCGGTCATCGCCGCGCTGTCTACAGTTAGTTGTGTGACTGACTCACAGGCGAAGGCCGGATCGGGCAAGCGGGAGCGGCTGGTCGAAGCTGCGGTGCGGGTGTTCTACCAGCAGGGCGTGGAGAAGACGACGATCGCCGACATCGCGCGTGCCGCGGACGTTCCGGTCGGCAACGTCTACTACTACTTCAAGACGAAAGACCAGCTCATCGAGGCGGCGATCGGCTCGCACGCGCGCATTCTCGATGCCGTGATCGCCGCGAGCGACCGGCACGAGACGCCTTCGGGGCGGCTGAAGGCCCTGATCGCGGGATGGGTCGCCGATCGTGAGCAGACTGTGCGTTACGGCTGCCCGTTCGGCACTTTGTCCTCGGAATTGGACAAGCGGGCGGACGGGCTCGATACCGCGGCCGCCGAGGTGATGCGCGTGCTGGTGGATTGGGCTGAACGGCAGTTCGCCGCGATGGGACGCGCGGACGCGAAGGAGCTCGCGATCGCCTATGTCGCGGCCTATCAAGGAATTTCCTTGCTCACCAACACTTTTCGTGATCCCGGACTGATGGTCGCCGAAGGGGCGCGGCTGTCGCGCTGGATCGATTCGCTGGTGAGCTGACCTCCGGCCGGGGCGCGCATGCCGAAACCGGGCCTTGCATTCGATGTATTGCCGATATATCGTCGATAACATGATTCGAACACGAGAGCCTTGGGAGGCTGACATGGAACACCGAGAACATCGAGAATTCGGCCGGCGTGGCCGCGGGCCGGTGCCCGGTCACGAGGGCTTCGAGCACGGGCGGCGCTTCCGCCGCGGCGGACATCGCGGCTTCGGCCCGGAGTTCGGGCCGGGCTTCGGTCCCGGCTTCGGGCCTGGCTTCGGCCCGCATTTCGGACGCGGGCGCGGACGCGGCGGCCGGGGTAGGCGTGGTGACGTACGCGCGGCCGTGTTGTTGCTGCTCGCCGAGCAGCCCATGCATGGTTACGAACTGATCCAGCAGATCCGTGAGCGCAGCAACGACATCTGGCGGCCGAGCCCCGGATCGATCTACCCCGCGCTGGCGCAACTGGAGGACGAGGGCCTGGTTCTCATCGAGAAAGTCGCCGGGCGCAAGACCGCGAAGCTCACCGAGTCCGGCACCGAGTACGTCGCCGCGCACCGGGACGAGCTGGGCGATCCGTGGGCGGACGTGCAGCAGGACGTCGGCGCTCAGGCGATGGACCTGCGCGCGCTCGTGGGACAGCTGATGGGGGCGGTGGCCCAGGTCGCGGCGGCAGGCACCCCGCAGCAGGCGGCGCGGGCGGCGGAGCTGCTCACCGAGACCCGCAAGTCCCTTTACCGCATCCTCGCCGAGGACGAGACCCCCGAGAAGTAGGGGAGGCGAAACACCCCTATACCGCGCGCATTTCGAGCCGATCAGAGGGATCATTGTGAGATGCGACAGTCGAGCCGAGCGAGAACTTGGGGCGTTTCACACTTGCGCGATGCCGTGCTGGCCTTCGTGGTGGCCGGTGTGGCCACGCTCGGCCCGGGCGTGGCGTCGGCCGAGCCGCTCGGCTTCCGCCCGCCCGACGTGCCGACGTACGCCGCTCCACCGCAATCGGACCACCTGGCCGCCGCGTGGTATCAGAAGAGTCATCCGAACGCGGTCCCGAGCGGTACCAACGATTTCGGCTGCGTGCCCAGCGCCCGGCATCCCCGTCCGGTGGTGCTCGCGCACGGGACCGACTCCACAGCCTATTCCGACTGGGCGGGGATCGCGCCGCAGCTGACCGCGGCCGGATTCTGCGTATTCGCGCTGAACTACGGCGGCAAGCCCGGCGCGCACAGCTACGGCACCGAGGATCTGGTGCTCAGTGCCTACCAGGTCGGTGCGTTCGTCGATCGAGTGCTCGCGGCGACCCACGCGGACAAGATCGATCTGGTCGGATTCTCGCAGGGCGCCAACGTGACTCGTTACTACGTCAACAAACTGGGCGGTGCGCCGAAGGTCGAGCAATGGGTCGGCCTCGCATCGCCCAGCTACGGCGGTGTGATGTACGGGCTGGTGCCGGTCGCCGAGGCGATCCCGGGCGCTCTGCAGGCGTTCGCTCAGGTGACTTCGCTCGCCGCCGTGCAGCAGGTCGAGGGGTCGCCGCTCATGCTCGATCTCAACGCGGGCGGCGACACGGTGCCCGGGGTGCGGTACGTGACCGTCGGCAGCCACGTCGACGAGATGATCCAGCCGTTCGAGAACATCGCGCTGCGCGGGCCCGGCGCGCGGAACATCGCCCTGCAAGACCTGTGTCCGGCCGACCTCACCGGGCACTTCCACATGGTGTACGACCCGTTCGTGCAGGAGTTGCTGCTCACCCTGCTGGATCCGGGCAGTCCGGCCCCGGTGTGCAGGCCGGTCCCACTGGGCACCGGTATCCCGGAGGTCATCATCGCGGGTCATTCCTGACCGGAGCAGTCCGCGGCGCCTGGTTGGCGGACTGCTGTGACCCGGTAGGACGGTGATCGGACTCGGTTCCGCTGGCTCGGGTACAGGCTTATCGAGGCAGCCGAACGTCTGCCGGAGGCGGGCGCCGTGCCCACCGTCGAGCGGCCGATGCGTGTGGTCGCGTGTTCTCTCGTGTGGGTTCGGCACGCGCACCGGCTGACGCCGACGCGGCTGGATCCGGTCCGCTGACCGCCGCACGGCACCCCGCCGTCTCTCGGCTTTCGTCGACCACCTCGGGCAACGAGGGCATAGCTCGGCGCGGTGACGGCTCCTGCGTGAACAAGTTTCAATCAATGATTGAATCAACGATGGAAACATGCTTGACTGGGCGCATGCCGAAACCGGTCTCCGACGCCGCGACCACCCGCGATCGTCTGCTGACGGCCGCCGAGCGACTGCTGCTGGAAGGCCGATACGACGAGGTGTCCGTGCGGGGTATCTGCGCGCAGGCAGGAGCGAACCCGGCGGCGGTGCACTACCACTTCGGGTCGAAGGACGCCTTGGTCGCCGCGTTGCTCGAGGAGCGGTTGGGTCCGGTGTGGGCGGACCGGCTGGCCGCTGTCACCGGCGGGCACGGGTCGATCGCCGAGGTGGTCGATGCGGTGATCGAGCCGTTCGTCGAGTTGGCCGCCGATCCGGTGGGGCGGTTGCATCTGAGACTGCTGGCGCAATTCGTCCTCGGCAGGCAGGTGACCGAGTGGCGGCAGCCGTGGTTCCGGATCGATGCGTGGGTGAGCCTGTTGCCGGGCGTGAGCGAGCGCGAGAGCAGGCGCCGGTGGATGTTGGCGTTCGACCTCCTCATCATGCGATTCGGTAGTGCGGAGCACCGAGAGATGTCGCAGGAGGCGGTGGCCACCCTCCGGGAATTCGTGGTGGCCGGATTGACCGCTCCGACAGGAGAGAAACAATGAACGACGTATTCGCACCCGCCCAACTCGGGCCGATCACCCTGCGCAATCGGGTGATCAAGGCCGCGACCTTCGAGGGCCGTACGCCGGACGCGCTGGTGACCGACGACTTGATCGAGTTCCATCGCGAGGTCGCCGCCGGTGGCGTCGGGATGACGACCGTGGCCTATTGCGCGGTCGCTCCCGGCGGCCGGACCGACCGGCATCAGATTTGGCTGCGCCCGGAAGCGGTGCCGGGGCTGCGGAGACTCACCGAGGCCGTGCACGGTGCGGGCGCCGCGGTGAGCGCGCAGATCGGCCATGCCGGACCGGTGGCGAACGCGGCCTCCAACCGAGTTCCGGCGCTGGCGCCGAGCCGGATGTTCAGCCCGCTGTCGATGCGGATGATGCGAAGCCCGGACGAGAACGGGATCCGCGAGCTCGTGGCCGCTCATGTCGGCGCGGCGAAGCTGGCCGAGGAGGCGGGTTTCGACGCGGTGGAGATCCATTTCGGGCACAACTATCTGGTCAGCTCGTTCCTGAGCCCCAAACTGAACCGCCGCGCGGACCGGTACGGCGGCAGCTTGGCGAACCGGGCGCGGCTGGCGCGTGAGATCGCCGCCGCGGTAAGGGAAGCCGTGGGCGGCAGGCTCGCGGTGACCGCGAAGCTGAACATGGAAGACGGAGTGCGGGGCGGGCTCACGGTGCCCGAGTCGATCCAGGTCGCCGCGTGGCTGGAAGCCGACGGCAGCCTGGACGCGCTGGAACTGACGGCGGGCAGCTCACTGCTCAACCCGATGCTGCTGTTCCACGGTGACGCCCCGCGGAAATCATTCGGCGACGTTCTCCCGGTGCCCGCGCGATGGGGATTCCGTATGGTCGGCAAGGCATTCCTGAAGGAGTATCCGTACCAGGAGGCGTATCTGCTCGAGCGCGCACGGCACTTCCGCAGGGAATTGTCGATGCCGCTGATCCTGCTGGGTGGCATCACGAATCTGGACACCATGCGGCTCGCGCGGGCAGAAGGCTTCGAGTTCGTCGCCATGGGCCGTGCGCTGCTGCGGGAACCGAATCTGTTGCGACGCATCCAATCGGACGCGTCGACGCGGTCGGCGTGCGTGCACTGCAACGAGTGCATGCCCACGATCTACACCTGTACTCGGTGCGTATTCCGTCCTGGTCAGCCGCGCGAACCCGTCGAGCTGACACTGTCGGGCACCGGCGGCGCCGGCACGCAGCGATAAGCGGTCGCTGATCGACCGGCACCGTGTCGGCGAGGGGCAGTCGAGCGCGGGACGTTGACCGGATGGCATCGCCGTGCCAGAAGGGGACGAAGAAGCGTGTACGTGTCCGAAACGCGAATTGCACGTGGCAGTAGGCCGGAACCCCACTTCCTTGCGGCGAACCAGCCGATCACCGGGTACGGCAGATCAGGCCGAGCGGTGGCGTCGTGGACGTGCTCCGGTGGGGATGCGTGGGTGCCGAGCGTGGCGTAAATCATCGCCAGCGCGGCGACACAGTGGTACAAAGCGGTGCCGAACCGGTCGGCGCGATCGGCGGGACGGTCGCGCGTCGCGGCGCCGATCAGCCACAGCGGGGACGCGATCGCGAGGGCGCCGAAGAGTCCGGAGTACAACGACCGGGAGCAGCGGCTCACGATGACGCGGTATCGGCAAGGACCGAGCGCGAGCACCCCGCTGCGCTGACCCGTCCTACCTGGGGGAGAGCATGACGCGCGAACCGAACTTGGTCGCTCCGGATTCGAGGCCGGTCTTCCGGGTATGCGCCAGATGTCAGCTTGTTCCGATATTCCAGGAGGTTGTTGTGGCTGAACATGGAAGCGGTGCTCGCGAGGGCGTCGAGGGCGTCGTCGAAGACGCCAAGGGCAAGGTGAAGGAAGCGGCTGGCACCGTCACCGGTCATGAGGACCTGAAGAACGAAGGTCGCGCGCAGCAGGACAAGGCGGAATCGCAGCGCGAGGCGGCCAGGAAGGAAGCCGCGGCCGAGAAGGCGCGAGCCGAAGCCGACGTCGACGAGGCCCGTCAGTCCGCCCATCAGCACGGGCGCTGATCACGCGCTGGTTCGTCCCACAGCAGGTATCCGCCGCCGTCAGCAGAGCTGGCGGCGGCGGACGGGCGTCATGGGCCCGCTCCTCAGTCGCGGCGAACGAGGACCGTCACGGGCGTTTGACGGCATGGCGGGGTCATCGCTCCATCCGCTGACATCGAACCGACTGCAATCGATCACGGTCGGCGTGAGCCCCAGTGCACGGAGATAATCGGGGTGCGCGGCAGCCCGGCGAGCCGGCGCCTAGGCGTACGGCTCGACGGTGAGCACGTACTCGAGCCTCGTGAGTCGCTCGGCTGTCTCCGGCGACGACGTGATGACCAATCGGTTGGCGCCGCCGTCCTCGACGACTTCCGCACCGGATCTCCGCAGCCAGTCGAAGAACTCCGAACGGATTGCCGTGAGAATGGTGTCGTCGCCGAGGTCACCCGGAATCAGGAGGACGAGGTATCGGCGGTCTTGCGCTGGCATGCGGCTCTCCTTCGATCATCCCGGGGACTCGATCGGTTCAGGGCGGTGGCCCCTTTCACCGGCGAACTGCCGCCCTCGGATGCCTCGGCGGAGTCACGAAGTCCGCATGTTACGCGGATACTCGCTCGCTGGATCGCACGCGCGGCCGACCGACCCGGCTGCGCTCGGAACCAATTCCGTCCGGCGAGCCGGAAGTGCCGCTCGTCGGGGACGAACGGTCCGTCCGCGCAGATCCGCGCAGTAGATCAGCGCGAAGACCCGTCGGCCGCCGCCCGGCGAGCCGCGCTGACCGCACGCTTGGCGATGGCCCAGCGGTGGACTTCCGAAGGCCCGTCGTAGATGCGGAAGGGCCGTACTTCGCGGGAGAGGCGCGCCAGCGGGAGGTCGTCGGAAACACCGAGCCCGCCGCACAACTGAATGCTGCGGTCGACGATGCGGAAGATCGCCTCGGCGGCGAAGGTCTTCGCGATCGAGGTGGCGTTGCCCGCGTGCTCTCCGTTGTCGAGTTCCCAGCAGGCGCGTACCAGCAGCGCGCGGGTGGCGGCGATGTCGATCTCGTTGTCGGCGATCATCTTCTGCGCCATGCCCAGATCGCCGATCCGGGAACCGAAGCCTTCACGCTGGGCGACATGCTCGACGGCGATGTCGTGGCCTCTGCGCGCCGCTCCCAGCCAGCGCATCACGTGCGTCATGCGCGCCGGACCCAGTCGCACTTGGGCGTATTCGAAGCCGCGGTCGACAGCGCCGAGCACCGCTTCGCCGGGGACGAACATGTCCTCGAAGAAGACTTCGCAGTGTCCGCCGATCATGGCACGGTCCAGCGTGGTGATATGCCTGCCCACACGCAGGCCCGGGGTGTCGGCGGGCGCCAGGAACATCGTGGCCCCGCCCCGCTGTCCCGGTTCGCCGGACGTGCGGGCCATCACGATGAAGAAGCCGGCCCCGTCGGCGCCGGTGATGAAATGCTTGTGGCCGTTGATCCGCCAGCCGCCGTCGACGGGGACGGCCCTGGTGGCCAGCGCCGCCGGGTCGGAACCGGCTCCGGGCGCCGGCTCGGTCATCGCGAAGGCCGAGCGCACCTCGCCGCGAGCGAGCGGTTCCAGGTAGCGCGACTTCTGCTCCGCGTCGGCGATGTGGGCGAGCATGTGGACGTTGCCCTCGTCCGGTGCCGCGATGTTGAGCGCCGTCGGGCCGAACAGCGAATAGCCCGCCTCCTCGAACACCGGCGCGCGATCCGACATCGACAGGCCGTGGCCGCCGTACTCGACGGGCGCGTGCGGCGCGAAGACCCCGGCTTCGCGCGCGAGCTTGTTCAGCGTGACGCGCAGTCCGTCGCCGCCCGCGGCGGTGATGTCGCCGAGGTGCGCGTCTTCGATCGGCAGCACCGTCTCCCGCACGAACTCCCGGGTGCGATCGATCAGCGCCCGAACTTCGTCGGAATAGGTCAGATCGATCGGCATCGCGCATTCCTCCTCGACATCCAGCGCCTCGTCCACGGACCGAACGATCGCTCTGTCTGAACACTGTTCCATTAGGCACCTGCGGTGTCAAAGGGCAAGCTCGGGCGGGTGTCGGGCGCGGGTGGTGGATGTTTGATGTTCAGTTATTCTGAACAACATGCGAAACGAGACTGTGGCGCCGCACGAGGCGATCCGGGATGCGCGCCGCGCCGCGGGCCTGTCGCTGCGCGAAGTGGCCCGCCGTCTCGAGGTGAGTCCTGCGACGCTCAGCGCCGTGGAGACGGGAAAGACCGGAATCTCGATCGCCCGGCTCACTCGCTTGTCCGATGTGCTGGGTGTGCCGGTCGCTCATTTGCTCGGCGGCGCCTTTCCCGCGGTGCGCCCGAGCTACGGCCGGGCCGATTCCGAGCGGGATGCGCAGGGTGACTGGCGCGAGTTCGCCCCGCTGGATGTCGACCCGGTGCTGGCCGCCGCCCTCGCGTCGTTCGTAGAGATCGGCTACCACGGCACGACCGTCCGCGCCATCGCCCGGCGGGCGGGCACCAGCGTTCCCGGCCTCTACCACCATTATCGCGACAAGCACGACCTGCTGGTCCGCATCCTCGATCTGACCATGGACGAACTGCACTGGCGAGTGCGCGCCGCCCGCGCCGAAGGCCGCGACAGCATCCACCGGTTGCGCCTGATCGTCGAAGCGCTGGCCCTGTTCCACACCCACCGCCGCGACCTCGGTTTCATCGGCGCCAGCGAGATGCGCAGCCTTTCTCCGGGGGAACGCGCGCGCATCGCCAGCTCCCGTCGCGCTATCCAAGCCATCCTGGACGACGCGATCGCCGAGGCTCATGCCGAGCGCCGCATCGCCAATCCCCAGATTCGGGCGGCAGGTCGTGCCATAGCCACCATGTGCACCGCCATCCCCCAGTGGTTTCGCGAGTCGGGCCCGGCGACGCCGGAGGAAGTGGCCGCGCAATACGGGGATTTCGCCCTAGGTGTGCTCGGGGTCGATCCGGTGCGTTAGCCGCACACTCGCGGCTTCGCCCCCGTCCTTCGCCGGTGGCCGAACAACACCCCGGCGAACAGCCCCACCTTGGTGGTGATCGGCATACCCCTTGGGGATCGGAGCCCAGCACTCGGGGGCCTGATGGCGGCGGCGCATACGGCGGAAAGTAGGACGAGTACCGCCAGTGAACCGGAGCAGCCCATGTCGACTCTCAGCACAATCGCCGCCACGGAGGAACGGCGTGCCACGGTGTGGACCGAGGACGGCGCGGCGCTCGCGATTCGCGAATACGGCCCGAGGGACGCGGACCTCACCGTCGTCCTGCTGCACGGACATTGCCTGCGCAGCGAATCCTGGACCTACGTCCGCGACGAGCTGCTGCGCCGCTACGCAGGCGCCCGGATCGTCTGCTACGACCACCGCGGCCACGGCGAGTCCGCCGCCGCGCCCCCGCGGACCTACAACATCGACCAGCTCGGCCGGGACCTGCGCGAAGTTCTCGATGTCGTCGCACCGACCGGGCCGGTCGTCCTCGTCGGCCACTCGATGGGTGGTATGACCGCGCTGACCTACGCCGGTCAGAATCCGCACGAGATCGGCACCCGCGTCGTCGGGGTCGCCCTTCTCGCGACCGCCTCGGGCGGTCTCACCGACGCCGGGTTCGGCCGTCTGCTGCGCAGCCCGGTCGTCTCCGCGTTCCAGGCGGCCGTCCGACTCGCGCCGGGGGCGATGCACCACGCGAAGCTGCTGGCCTGTCAGCTGTTCGCCCCGCTCGTCCGTACCGCGGAATTCGGTGATCGCAGGGTGAGCCCGCGGGTGCTCGCCCTCGCCAACGCGATGCGCAACGAGACGCCGATCGTCACGATGGCGAGCTTCTTGAGCGACCTCATGGTCTACGACCGAACCGAGGCTCTTGGGCTTCTGTCCCGGATTCCGACGCTGGTGCTGTGCGGTGGCGCCGACTTGATGACGCCCCCGTCGCATTCCGTCGCGATGGCCGCCGCCGTCGAGTACTCGGACTTCGTGATCGTCGAGAGCGCTGGACACTCGGTGATCCTGGAGCAGCCCGGCCTGGTGGCGGAGGCCGTCGCGCGCCTGATGACGCGCGCGGGCGAGGCCGCCGACCTCACCTACGTCGCGTAGCGTCCGGAAACCTCACAGGTATCGCTGGCGGAGTTCGCCCTTGACCTGCGTCCCGGGTATTCGAGCAGGGTCGTGCAGCCGTGGTGCCGGGACCAGAAGCTGACCTGCACCATGACCCGGCTGGCTCCTACGAGGACCGTAACCGTCTGGGCAGCAGGGTGATTCGGAGCAGTGCTGTACAGACGCGCCCGTCGAGGGCCCTCTCTCTGGTTCTCGCAGCGGTTATTCCACCCGAAGTGGGCAATACGGTCCATGGAGAGGTGAGAACCATGAGTTTGTTCCGAAATGCTGACAGATACCGATGGCGCCGCACCGGCGGAGTGCGGCGCAGCCGGTGGCGGACCGGTTACGGAAGCGGATGGCGCAACCGATATGGCGGCCGGTGGCGGCGGCACGAGCGTCGGGGGCCGGGCAGGTATGCGAGATCCGGCGGATTGCGAGGGGCCGCGCGCTTCGGCTTCATCGCACGCGGGATCGCCTACATCGTCATCGGCATTCTCGCCTTCATGCTGGCCGTCGGCACCGCGCAGCACGAGCCGACCGCGGGCGGTGCGCTGGCGGCGCTCGCCGGTAAGCCGCTGGGCTATCTGCTGCTGTGGATCCTGGTCCTCGGATTCGCGGCTCTGGCCGCCTGGCGGCTGGCGCAGGCCGCCGCCGCGCCCGCGACAAGTTCGAACGGGCCCCGGCTGCGCGCCTTGGCTCTCGGAATCCTCTATGCCATAGCATTCTTCGTCGTTCTCAGGTTCGTCGTGGACGGCCGGACACCGCAGCCGAGTGACGCGCTCGCACGCGATGTGACCGCCCGGATACTCGGCTGGAACGGCGGCCAAGTGGTCGTCTTGCTCCTCGGTTTGGCCATCCTGGCCGGGGGAGTCCTGATAACCCTGCGCGGGATTCGGCTGGGCTTCCTCGACGATCTGCGAATGGGCTGGATGACCCGCGCTTCGCGGGAGACCGTGATTTGGCTGGGCCGGATCGGCTATCTGGCGCGGGGCGTAATCGTCATCGGCATCGGACTCGCCGCGGTGGTGGCGGCCGCGAACTACGAACCGGCGAACGCCAAGGGGGTCGACGCTGTTCTGCATGATTTCGCCGCCAGCGCCCTCGGCCCTTGGCTGCTCATCGCTGTGTCCCTCGGGCTGATGGCGTTCGGGATACTGTCGTTCCTCCAAGCGCGATACCGGCGCACCCATGGCGGCGTTCCGGTCTGAATTAATGCGAGTGGACAGCCCGCCATGCCCCGAGGTCAGCCGCGTGTGTCCGCCGTCGGCTCGGACCGGTCGGACGGCCCTTTGATCTCGATGATCGGTAACCGGAGCGCGGCCGGAGCGTCGGCCGGGACCACGGGGTTGCGCGGCGGCACGGGGGCGATGCGCCGGTAGGGCGCGCCCGGCTCGGGACGCGGATCCGGCTCACCCTTGTTCGGCCAGAGGGCGGTGGCGCGCTCGGCCTGCGCGGTGATCGTGAGCGAAGGGTTCACCCCGAGATTGGCCGAGATGGTCGAACCGTCGATGACATGCAGTCCCCGGTACCCGTGCATCCGGTGGTACGGATCGACCACCCCGTCGTCCGAGGAGTCACCGATGACGCAGCCGCCGATGAAATGCCCGGTCATCGGGATGTCGAACAGAGCGCTCCAACCGGCGCCCGGGATGCCGTCGATCTTGTCGGCGACCCGGTGGGCCACCTCGTGCCCGGCCGGAAGCCAGGTCGGATTCGGTTCGCCCACACCTTGTCTGATGGTCATCTTGCGACCGAACAGACCGCGTGTGGTGTAGGTGGTGATGGAGTTGTCGACCGACTGCATCACCAGCAGCCCGATCATCTGTTCCGACCAGCCGCGCGGATTCTGGATGTGGAAGGCGTCGCGTCCGAGCTCGCGCATGGTTCGCGCCCACAGGCGCAGCTTCGATGTCCGCCCGTCGGGGTCGATCATGGCGGTGCCGATGAGGCCGATGGCGTTGCTGCCCTTGCCGTAGCGCACCGGCTCGATGTGGGTGTCTTCGTCCGGGTGGATCGAGGAGATGATCGCCACCCCTTTGGTGAAGTCGGAGTCCTTGCGGCGGCTGCGTATCGAGAGCAGCTCTTCGGAGTTGGTGCGGGAGAGTTCGCCCAGACACGGGGAGATGTCCGGCAGAGAACCGCGGTCGCGGAGCCGGTGCAGCAGTCTCTGGGTGCCCAGCGCGGCCGCGGCGAAGACGACCTGCTCGGCGGTGAACTCGCGGCGCGCCCTGCGGACCCAGCGTCCGGTGCGGACGGTGGAGATCTCGTAGCCGCCGCCGGGCAGCGGACGCACATCGGTCACCGTGGTGAGCGGATGAACCGTCGCACCGGCCCGCTCCGCGAGGTAGAGATAATTTTTGACCAGGGTGTTCTTGGCGTTGTGGCGGCAGCCGGTCATGCACTCGCCGCAGTGCGTGCAGGTGTTGCGGGCGGGGCCCGCGCCGCCGAAGAACGGGTCGGGCACATCCTGACCGGGCCGCGCGCCGTTGCCGCCGAACAGGACGCCGACGGGGGTGCTGCGGTAGGTCGAGCCGACGCCCATCTCCTCGGCGATCTCGGCCAGTACGCGGTCCGACGGCGTGGTCGCGGGGTTGGACGTCACGCCCAGCATCCGCTTGGCCTGGTCGTAGTGCGGAGCGAGCTCGTCCTTCCAGTCGGTGATGTGGGCCCACTGGCGGTCGCGGTAGAACTTGTCCGGCGGTTCGTAGAGGGTGTTCGCGTACACCAGCGAGCCGCCGCCGACGCCCGCGCCCGCCATGATGAAGGTGTCCTTCAACAGCGTCAGCCGCTGGATGCCGAAGCAACCGAGGGCCGGGGCCCACAGGTACTTCTTCGCGTCCCAGGAGGTCGCGGCGAACTCGTCGTCGGCGAAACGCCCTCCCGCCTCGAGCACGCCGACCCGGTAGCCCTTCTCGGTGAGCCGCAGCGCCGTCACACTGCCGCCGAACCCGGAACCGACGACCACCACGTCGTAGTCGAACGTCATCTGATCTCCACCACTCGTCGAAAGTTGTTGCCGCAGAGAAGGTCGCGTCAAGAGACGCGCCTCGAGTCGTAGTCCGCGAAGTCGACCTTGCGCGTATGCCACCGATAGCTGATGACGGTGCCCGGCCAGTTGTTGGTGATCCGCCCGGCCGCGTTGCGATACCAGCTCGAGCAGAAGTTCCACGGTGTGCGGTCGAGCCGCTGCTGCAGCCTGCGATCGAACCGGGCCTCGACATCGGGGCGCACTTCGAGCACGTGGCCCGGCCGCTCGGCGAGACGCTGGACGGCCTGGCGGATATAGCGGGCCTGGCATTCGATCATGTAGACGATCGAACCGACGCCGAGGTTGGTATTGGGGCCGTAGACGAGGAACAGGTTCGGGTAACCGGGAACCGTGATGCCTTGGTAGGCCCGGGCCCCCTGCGACCACTCGTCGGCCAGCTTGCGGCCGCCTCGGCCGGAGATCCGCATCGGCCAAAGGAATTCGGTGCCCTTGAAGCCCGTGCCGTAGACCACCGCGTCCACCTCGTGCAGCGCGCCGTCGGCGGTGCGCACGCCCTCCGGGGTGATCTCGGCGATCGCGGTGGTCTCCACCGTTACGTTGGAGCGGGTGAGCGCGGGCAGGTAGTCGTTGGAGAACAGCGCCCGCTTGCAGCCGGCCGGATAGTCGGGGGTCAGCTCGGCCCGCAGGTCCGGATCCGCCACCTGGCGCTTCAGATGCCGCAGGCCGATCCGCGTCACCAGCTTGCGGATGACCGGCACGTCGACGATGCCCAGCGCGAGGAACTCGCAGAACAGCCAGAACGCGAACCGCTCGGTCAGGCGGGTGATCGGCAGGAGCCGGAAGGCGCGATGATGCCAGGCTTTGTACTCGACGTCCGGTTTCGGCATGATCCACGCGGCCGAACGCTGGAACAGCGTCAACTGCGCCACCGAGGGCGCGATCGCGGGCACGAACTGGACCGCGCTCGCGCCGGTGCCGATGACCGCCACCCGCTTGCCGGTCAGGTCGGCTTCGTGATCCCACTCGGCGGAGTGGAAGGCCGTGCCGCGGAAGGTCTCCACACCGGGGATGTCCGGCAGCGCGGGCCGCGAGAGCTGCCCGACCGCGGAGATCAGCACATCGCAGGTCAGCTCGGCGCCGTCGGCGGTGCGCACGGTCCACCGTCCGGTGGCGTCGTCGAACTCGGCCTCGGTGACCTCGGTGCGGAAGCGGATCTTGGGCAGCAGATCGTGCTCGCGAGCGATCCCGCGCAGGTAGGCGAGGATGTCCGGCTGCCGGGAGAACCGCTTCGGCCAGTCGGTGCGCGGCGCGTAGGAGTAGGAATACAGCGGCGAGGGGATGTCGCAGCCCGCGCCGGGGTAGGTGTTCTCCCGCCAGACGCCGCCGACGTCCTCGGCCCGCTCCAGGATCTGGAAATCGTGCAGGCCCGCACGCTGGAGTTCCATCGCCACGCCGAGCCCCCCGAAACCGGTGCCGATGATGACGATCGAAGGTGTGCTCATGACGACAACGCTATGACCTGGACAAAGACCGATGCCAAACACCTGAGGTCAGAAAATCCATACTTTCGGCCAATCGGCGTCCGAGCCCTGCCCGCGGCTCATCCGTTGGGGAGGATCACCGCGCGCCCGCTGATCTTCCCTTCGTGCGGCTGCTGGTAGGCGGGCGGCGGCCCGGATGGTTCGATACCGCAGCGCCTTCATCGCCCCGCCTACTGGAAGGAGCTCACGTTGTTCACCTGGTTCGCCTGCGTGTACCCGCTCAGCACGTACTCGCAGCTGAAACCGCCGGAACTGTCCCAGGTGATCGGGGTCGACTCGGTGCCGACATCGGTGATCCACAGGATGGAGATCTCGTGCCCCGCCTCGTACTCGGAGCTGGTCTGTCCGGGGGCGAGAATGAACAGCGATTTGGGCTGGTCCCATTCCTGCCGGTAGACCGAAACGTACATGTCCGTGTCGTTGTACAGCTTGTACCAGCCGGGCGAACTCTTCTGCGCGGGCGGCTGCTCGGTCGGTGCGGACAAAGACACGATCTTCCGCTTGGCTCCCATGCCGGTATCGGTCATCGGTCGTCTCCCTTCAGGTCGTGCGCTCGACAGCAATCGATGGCGCGAACCTCGTTCGCCCGGTGCAGCATATGAATTCGCGGCCGTGCGTTCCCTCACCTCTTTCGGATGAATTACTCCCGCATCGAGGAGCGGAGACGGCGATCTGGATACAGCTGCGGGAATCCGCTCCGATATGGAGCCGTTTCTGCTGTACTTGCTGTCGGCGATTCGCCTTGGACGACGACTACGAGATCAGCGCAGCGTCACGGGCGGTGTCGAGCCCGGTAGCGGTGCGCTCACACAGTGAGGACGAGACCATGGCCGAAAAGACTGCCACGACTTACCAGATCATCAATTACGAGACCGGCCAAGCACTCGCGGTCGACGGCACCGCGGACAGCGTGACCATGCGCCAGCGTGCCGCCGACGACGACGCGCAGCTGTGGACCTGTCCGGCCAATCCCGAAGAGGGCGATTTCGACATCGTCAACAAGAAAACGGGCGGCCATCTCGCGGCCATCCGTGCGAATGGGCACCTGGTGTGCAGCGAGGAGCATTACGGCTGGGACCTGCCGGATTTCCCGGAGATTTCTCCGATCGCGACCAGCGACGACGAATTCGTCGTCGGGGTGATCCAGAACAATCGACCGCAGCTGTTGATCAACCGGGAAAGCGACCGGGAGAGGTGGATTTTCCGGAAGGTGTGAGCGTTCGCGGATCGGCTGCCGCCCGCTACTTCGTTGCGAGACCGAACCGTTCGGCGAATTCCGACATCTTGTCGTGCTGCTCTTCGGCGCTCGCCGTGGTCAGGTTGACCACGATCCGGGTCACACCGTGTTCTTCGAGTTGCCCGACCTGCTCGGCCGACAGATCGGACGAGCCCCAGCGCGTGTACTCCAAGGCGGCCGGGTCACGGCCCGCTTCCGCGGCCGCCTTGCGCGCCACCTCGATCTGCAGATCGCGCTCGGCCTCCTCCAGCATTCCGCCGGCGAAGTAGCCGTTGCCGCGCAGTCCGGCGCGGCGGGCGGCAGCCCGGCTCGATCCGCCGACGTGGATCGGAAGTCCGGCCGCCTCGAGCGGCTTCGGATAACTGCAGAGAGCGTCGAAGTCGAAGAACTCGCCGTGATAGCCGACGCCGTCGGGACCGCCCGACCACAGCAGGCGCAGCACGTCGATCGCCTCGTCGGCGCGGCGACCGCGGGTGTGGAAGTCCACCCCCACCGCCTGCGCCTCGCCGGGCAGGGCCCCGATTCCGACGGTGAGCAGCCGCATGCGGCCCTTGGACAAGACATCGACGGTGGCCAGGCGCTTGGCGAGCACCACGGGGTGGCGATACGGCAGCAACAGGACACCGGTGCCGAGCAGCAGTCGTCGCGTGGCCGCGGCGACGAAACCCAGACAGTCGAGTGGATCGAAGTAGGGCAGTGTCGCGGGCAGTTCTCCAGCGCCGTAGGACGCGCGGGGGTACAACGCGATGTGATCCTGCACGTACAGGGCCTCGAAACCACATTCCTCGGCATGCTGGGCAAACCTGATGAGCCGATCGGGGTCGGTCCCGTTGAACGGCGTGCTGTAACTGATCGCGAATTTCACAGACATCCCTTCGTATGCGCGTCGGCGCGAATCCAGCGGAGGAGCATCTCGGATGGAGAGCGGAGCCGGTGTGATCCCGCATCGCCGTACTCGCGATCTCCGCACCACACCGGCGTCGCAACGGTAGACCTTGCCGCCGACGTCAAGGCAAGTCTGAGCGTGGCGGGATCAAACCAGGAACCGGTCGGCCACCTTCGCGATCTCGTCGAGGGCGTGCAGTGTTTCCGATTCCGGAAGGGTCGGCAGGCCGAAGAGCAACCGCTGTACTCCGGCCTCGGCATAGCCCTCGATCAGGGCGGGATCCGTCGCGACGAATGCGACCGTGACCGGCAGGTCGTGCCCGTGGAGCCGGGACAGCTGAGCGGGGATTTCGGCGGGATCGGTCACGGCGGCGGGGATCCAGCCGACACCGTGGCGGATCGCGCGTTCGGCCGCCGCCTCCGCGCCGCCGAGGAAGATCGGCGGATGCGGCTGCTGCACGGGTTTCGGCCAGGCGTACATCGGCTCGAAATCCAGGAATCTGCCGTGGAATTCGGCGAGTTCGTCGGTCCAGATCGCCCGGATGGCGGCGAGTTGCTCGTCCAGCAGTGCGCCGCGGGTGCGTGGATCGGTGCCGTGATCGGCCATCTCCTCGCGATTCCAGCCCGTGCCGACGCCGAAGACGAAGCGCCCGCCGGAGATCAGGTCGAGCGTCGCGACCTCTTTGGCGGTGTGGATGACGTCGCGCTGGATCAGCAGGGTCACGCCGGTTCCGAGGATCAGCCGCTCGGTGACGGCCGCGACGGCGGCGAGGGCGACGAACGGATCCACCGCGCGGTAGTACGGCCGCGGCAGCTCGCCGCCGCCCGGGGCGGGCGACTTGCGGCTCGCGGGGATATGGGAGTGCTCGGCCAAGAATATCGACTCGAACCCCCGCTCCTCCAGTGCCACACCGAGTTTCGGACCGCTGATCCCTTCGTCGGTGACGAAGGTGGTGATGCCAATCTTCATGAGCCCTATGCTCGAACCTTCACATCTATGTGATGGTCAACCCGGGTCGGTATGAGGTGGAACACATATGCGTATCGGAGAACTGTCCGAGCGAACCGGCACGTCTCGGCGACTGCTGCGCTACTACGAAGAGCAGGGCTTGATCGCCGCGCAGCGCTGTGGCAACGGCTATCGCACCTACGACGAGCGTCTGGTTGACCGCGTTCGCCAGATCCGGGGACTGCTCGACGCCGGCCTGCCCACCCGCATCATCAAGCAGATCCTGCCCTGTCTCGACCAGCCTTGCTCCATCATGTTCGACGAGGCGACGCCGGAAATGCTCACCCTGCTCGAGGACGAACTGACCCGTATGTCCCGGCGCATCGACTGCCTCACCCGCAACCGGGAGGCCATCGCCGAATACCTCGACGCGGTGCGCACACACACGAGTCGCCTACAGCGGCGTCGGGATCTGCAAGCGACCGAATCCTGACTCGCTGCGGCGCTTTCGGCCCAGCCCGAGCAGAAGGCCGACGGCTTGCTCGGCCAACGCCGAATTGCGTAGTTCCGACGACGGCTGGGAACTTCCGTCTGAGCGCACAGCAGGCGAATCGCGTCCGGGGTCAGCGGGTGGCGGCGAGCGCCGCGAGGGTTTCGGCCGATGTGTACGCCGGTTTCCAGCCGAGATGCTGCTTCGCGCGGTTGGTGTCCATGACGACGGGGGTGCGCACGATGTGCAACCACTCGAGGGTGGCGGGCACGAAGGGGAGATAGGTGAGGGCCGTCGAGGTCGCCGTGGCGGCGAAGGCGGGGACGCGCACCGGTCTGCCACCCAGCGCGGTCACCACGTCGGACAGGCTGAGGGTGCCGTCGCCCGCGATGTTGTACGCGCCGGGCGGAGCGTCCGCGGTGGCGGCCAGTGCGATGGCGGTGGCCATGTCGTCGTGGTGGACGAGTTGCAGGGGGTGTCCAGGGTCGGGAACGATCGGCTTGAACAGCGGATTGGCTCGGGCCAGAGCGCGCACCGGGCCGGGAAGTTTCGCCCACGGCAGGTCGTGCAGGGCCGGTGCCTTCGGACCCGCCACGATGCACGGCCGCAGCACGAACACCTCGAGGTCGGAGCCCGCCGTGATCTCGGTGAGCGCGGCCTCGCAGGAGGCCTTCTGCTGGGAGTAGTAGTGCTCGGTCGAGCCCTCCGGCGGAACGTCCTCGGTGAGGGGCGAAGGATTGTCCGGGTGGTAGCCGTAGGCGGCGACCGAGGAGGTATAGACGAGGCGGCGGGCTCGTTCGGCGGCCACCGTCGCCTCGAAGACGTTGCGGGTGCCCTCGAGATTGACGCGTGCGCTGTCCTGCCGTGAGCCCATGATCACGAATGCCAGGTGGATCACCACGTCGGCGTCGGCGACCAAGGCGTCCACGGCGGCGCGGTCGAGGATGTCGCCGCGCCGGTACTCGGTCTTCGTCCAGCCGTGCGCGGCGGGGTCGAAGGGGCGGCGGGCCATGCCGAGGATCCGGCCCACTCCCGGGTCGCGCTCGAGTGTGGTGACGGCGGAGATGCCGATCTCACCGGTCGGTCCGGTGACGGCGACGGTAATACCCATGGGGCCGGAATTCCCCTGTCGCCATGGGCGAAACGGTGCTCAGTCGGGCGGCTCCATCGCGCCCTCCTCCTCGTTGCGGTCTTCATCCCGCGGGGTTTCGTAGGTTTCGAGGTCCAAGTCGTCGGGGTGGGAGGTATCGGTCTGGTCGCCCAGTTCGGGTGCCTTCTTGTTTCCGGGTTCGGTCACGTTCGTGGCCTACCCACCGATGTCGTCTTCACGCGCGGTGCGGTATCGGAATCCACCCGAGAGCTTCGAGTCGCCGTGCGGCCGGCGCCGAGGACGCGCATCCTCTCCGCACACCACCAGCGCGGTGCCGTCGATCCCGAGCAAGCATCGCGCGCGGCCCGAGGTGTCAGAGGGTGAGCAGGACCTTTGTGGCGCGGCGCTGGTCCATCGCGCGGTAGCCTTCGGCGGCTTCCTCGAGGGGCAGGGTGCGGTCGAAGACCTCGCCGGGATGGATGTCGCCGCGGAGGATGAGGTCGATCAATTCGGGCAGGAAGCGGCGCACGGGTGCGGGTCCGCCGTGCACGGCTCGGCGCCGGGATACCGCTGACGGTTCGGCTCACACCTCGGCGACCAGATGCCGTTGTCGAAGTGGCAATGCCCGGTCGACCCCCGGACCGGGCCGGTCTCCCGCCGGGCCGAACCGTCGTGTCCCCGGACTGCGCCGCTCCGAAGTGGCCGCGCCGGCCGGGGCGACCTCGCCCGCGCCGCCGGGAGCCGAAGATGGGCCCCAGCCTGATCGGCGCGATTATCGCCGGATCACCGGCGCGATCCGCATACTCAGCGCTCGCAGGCGATTTCGCCGACCGCTGTTCGGGTGCGTGCGTAAGTGACGACTTCGTCCGCGTAGGCCGAGGCGTCCGGTCCCGTGGTGCACTGTTGGAAGCGGCGTATGGCCTCATCGAGGCGCGGTCCTGGTCCGCGGTCGGCGAGGAGGACGACGATCGCTTCCCAGGTCCGGATGCCCGGATCCGGTTGGGAGGACAACTCGTCGAGGTAGTGATCGGCTTCCAGCAGCCGTAGCGCTCTGCGAGCGTAGGCGTGCACGCGGCGGGGAAGTTGGCCGCGGATGGCGTCGATGTCGGATTGCAACGCTTGCTGGCCCGGTTGGGCTGGGTCGAGCCGCAGGATCCACGGCGTGGTCAGTTCATCGGACAGCGAGCGAGTGTCGATCAGGTCGGGGCCGGTGGCCGATTCCAGCGGTAGGTGGGGCAGGCCCAGTCGGGTGTTGCGCCAGTTGCAGTACTCCCACCACGGGGTGGGGGTGGCCCTCCAGGTCA
Organism: Nocardia sp. NPDC004260; assembly: GCF_053603155.1. Taxonomy (NCBI): domain Bacteria; kingdom Bacillati; phylum Actinomycetota; class Actinomycetes; order Mycobacteriales; family Nocardiaceae; genus Nocardia; species Nocardia sp. NPDC004260. Next base: position 92,275 of record NZ_JBSGEZ010000023.1, read on the forward strand.
GCCCGAAGCCGAGGACCTGTTGTCCGTCGGTCCATGTGCGGGTCACGCGGGTACGGCCGACGGACGCGACGCCGCGCGCCTCGACTCGTGTCCAGGTGGGCTCGATGCCGTGGAACCCATACGGCTGTAGCAGTTTTCCTGTTTCGCGCAGCAGGCGGCGCAGTGCCGTATCGGGGTTGACCATGCCCGGCAGATTAATCGCGATATCCGACACGACGGCAGCCCACCGGGACTGCACTCGGTATGAACCGCCCTAGAGGGCGCGTGAGCCGATTGTGGTCGGTCACAGCATTTACGCATACTGTCCGCCGCTAATGAGAGGCGTCACACGCCGGTGGCGGTCCAGGAGTTAGCTGGTCTTCCGATGGGTGAAACACGTTGGCGGGCAGCGTAAAAACGTCGTTACGTGACTTCATGTTCTGGCCGCGATGGGGTAAGGGGAGTTCGCGTATTAAATACCGATAGGTTGGTATTTATTCCCGCTTGTCCAGTGGATGAATGCCGCATGAACTGCACAGTTTCCAAAAACGGGCACTTTATTGTGTCGAGCGGTGACAGGTGACGTAAATCCACTGCGCTCGCCCTGCTGTCAAGTCGTCTGGGACAGTGCGTTTCTCGGCCTGGTTTCCGTGGTGCGTGGCTTTGTTTCCGGAAACATAGTCGAGGAAGTTGTCTGAAAAATTGCCTTCCGGCGAAACATGCTTTTCTGCAACGGGTTTCGGATTGCAGCCCGCATAGTGCGGGTGTACAGATTGTGAGAACGCGGGACGGTGTCGTGGCACGCCGCACGGGTAAGACGAGCGGCGAGAATCGACAGTCCCGTTCGCGGATATCGGAGGGCAAGTGGGCGCGGAATCTGCGGGTGCAAAAACCTGCGATGAACTGTGTATATCCGGTCTCGAACGGCCCGCTGGCCGTCGATCGGCACAGATGTTCCGCGCCGGTGGAAAGGTCTGGCGCGCGACGAAGGAGGCGCTGAATGAATGAATTCGATGCCCTGACCGAACGAGTTCTCATGATGTTCTCGCGTGGTCTGCACGTGGTCGAAATAGCACCGGACACACCGTTGCTGGATTATGGCTTGGATTCGGTTCGGTCGGTGGAGTTGGTGATCGAGCTCGAGCGGGAGTTCGGCATCGCGATCTCCGACGAGGAGGCGGCCATGCTGCACACCGCGCGCGATGTGATCGCGTGCGTTTCGGCGAAGACGACCCGTACGCGGCACACCCGGGCCGAGGCGCGCGCGTGACCACGGGCGCGGGGTGGCAAGAACAGTTGCCGCGTACCGAATCCGACTCGTTCGGCGATTTCGCCGACTACAACCGACCCGGCCTGGCCGGATTGCTGCGAGCCTGCCACTTGGACGTGATGTACACCGGCGCGGAGGGCGACCATCTCGTCCGCGCGGACGGGACCCGGGTGCTGGATCTCGTCGGCGGCTTCGGCGCGGCATTGTTCGGTCACAACCATCCGGCGCTGGTACGTGCCGCGACCGCGACACTGAACCAGCAGGTGCCATTCGTGGCGCAGGGCAGTGTCCGGCCCGGCGCCGCACGGTTGGCGCGGCGGCTGTCCGAGTCGGTCGGTGCGTCTACCGGCCGGGAGTACGTGGTGACATTGGGTTCCACCGGAGCCGACGCGGTCGAGGCGGCGATCCGGCACGCGGCGGTCGCGCACGCGCGCGCCCTGAGCGAACTGGACGCCGAGCTACGCCGGACGCTGCGCCGGCTGCGCCGCGACCGCTTGCACGATGTGCGCCCGTCCGCGCCCGCCGGGGACGCCGAATCGCGGACCGCCGCGGTCGTGCTCACCGAATCGCTGGGCCGGATCGCGCGGCTGCGTGAGCGCGGGCCGGTGTTCGTCTCGCTCGCGGGCGCATTCCATGGAAAGAGTGCCGGCGCCTTCGCGCTGACCGAACAGGCCGATACCCCGGCCGACCTGGTGGTGCCCGGCCCGCCGCGGTGGCGGCTCGGCACCTGGGCGCCGGACGAGGTGGCCGGCGCGTTCGCCGACGAGCTGTGCACCGTGGGTGTCATCAGCTTCGGCGCCGACGGCGCGCCCGTGCGCACGTGGCGGCGGTTGTCGCCCGTCGCGGCGGTGTTCGCCGAGCCCGTCCAAGGTGAAGGCGGTGTGCGGGAGGTTCCCGCCGACACCCTGCGCGCCCTGCGGGAACTCGCGGATCGGCACACCGCGGCGCTGGTCTTCGACGAGATCCAGTGCGGCATGGGCCGGACCGGCACGTTCCTGGCGTCGGCTCCCTCGGGTGTGCGCGCGGACTACTACCTGATGTCGAAATCGCTCGGCGGCGGACTGGTGAAGATCGCCGCGCTGCTGGTGGACCGTGCGCACGCCGTGACCGACTTCGGTCGCTACCACACCTCCACCTTCGCCGACGACGAGCTGTCGGCGACGGTCGCCGACGCGGCGCTGGACCTGGTGCGCGACAACCAACTCCGGATCAGCGATGCGGGAGCGCGATTGCGGTCGCAGCTGGACGAGGTGGCCCGCCGCTGGCCGCGAGAAATCGTGGCGGTGCGTGGGCACGGGCTCCTGCAGGGCGTGCAGCTGCGGGCGCCGGAGCCGGAATCGGCGCTGCTGCGCGAGATCTGCGCGCCCGACATGTTCGGCTACGTGGTCGCCGGATACCTCCTGCACCGGCACGCGATCCGCGTGCTGCCCACCCTCTCGGCACCGACCACCCTGCGCGTCCAGCCCTCGGCGTTCATCACCCAAGGCGACATGGCGCGGCTGGCGGCGGCGCTGGACGACGTCGCGGCACTGCTGCACCGTGGGCGATACGACGTACTGCTGGCGCACTTGGCCGCTCCCGTCACCACGAAGCCCACGGTGACGGAGCGGGCTCCGTTGCCACGGCGCGCCGATATGCCACCGGCGCGCGACCCGCACGCGCCGACCAAGGTGGCGTTCCTGGCGAACCTGCCCGAGTCCGCTGACCTGCGCAGGCTCGCCCCCGAGCTGGATGGCTGGAGCGACTCGGAATTCGCCGCCTTGCTCGAACGTCTGCGCCCCGTCGCCGATCCCTTCGAACTGACCAGGCGGACGATCTCCTCGCCCACCGGCGCCGAGGCCGAGATGATGGTGTTCGCGCTGCCGCTGACCGCCGAACAGATCGTGGCGCATCAGCGTGCCGGCGAGCGGACCTACGTGCGCGAATTGGTGTGGCACGCGGTAGAACAGGCGATCGCGGCCGGCGCCACGGTGATCGGGCTCGGCGGCTACACCTCGATCGTCACCGATGCCGCACGCGAGGTGACGGAGGACGCCGTTACGGTCACCTCCGGCAATTCGCTCACCGCGGCCTGCGCCTACGAGGTGCTCAGCGCCGAACTGGCCGCGCTGCCGCCGGGGCAGCGGCGGGTCGGCATCCTCGGCGCACTCGGCAACATCGGCGCGGTCATGGCCGAACTAGTCGCTCCGCTGGCCGATTCGCTGGTCCTGGTGGGCAGGCCGGGCGCGGGGACGCGCTTGCGCCGGGTGGCCGCCGGGCTGCCCGGCGAGGTGGTCGTGAGCGAGGACCTGGCCGCACTGCGTGACTGCCGGGTGGTCGTGACCGCCACCAACTCGGCGCGGCCGCTGATCACCGCGCGACATCTCGCCGCGCACCACCCGGTGCTCGTCTGCGATCTGGCCGTACCGGGCGACGTGGACCCGGCGGTCGCCGAGCATCCGCATCTCACCCTGGTCGACGGCGGCCGCATGGCGCTGCCGCTCGGCCAGACCCCGTCCCTACCCGAAACCGGGTTGCCCGCCGGAATCGTCTACGCGTGCATGGCCGAGACGCTGCTGCTCGGCTTCGAGCCGCGCACCGCGAGCCCGTCCTACGGCGTGCTCACCGTGGCCGGTGTCCGCGCGGCACGAAGTCTGGCCGCTCGTCACGACCTGCGCCCGGTTCTGCTGCCGACAGGAGCCACCACCGTGATCACTCCGACTACCGCGTCCGCCCCGATGTTCCTGGGCGCGGCCGATTTCGCCCCCGCTCGGGCGGGCGGCAAGGCCGCCACTCTGCACGAGTTGCTGACCGATGGATTCGCCGTCCCAGCCGGTTTCGTCGTGCCCGCTGAGCTGGACCTCGACGGCGTCGGCGACGACGATCTGTCCGGCTGGGTACGGGCCATCGGCGGGTTCCCGGTGGCCGTGCGCTCCAGCGGCGTCCTCAAGGATCTCGACGACGCCAGTTTCGCGGGCCAGTACGAGTCCTATCTGGACATCGCGGACGCGGACGCGCTGCGGACGCACATCGAACGGTGCCGCGCCTCGGTACGCAACGAGCGGGTGCGGGCGTATCTGTCCCGCCGCGGCATGGCCGACGCCGAGGCGACGGTGGCCGTCCTGGTGCAGCGCATGGTCGAGGCACGTTGCGCCGGGGTCGGTTTCAGCATCGATGTGCTCACCGGCATCGAGGAGCACGCGGTGCTGGAGACCTGTCACGGCGTGGGCGAGCGATTGGTCTCCGGGCAGGTCACCCCCACTCGCTACACACTGCGGCTGTCCGACGGCGGCGTGGTCGCGCGCGAGGCGGGCGACGAGGACGTCCGGCTCGGCGGCGCCGACACCGAAGCACTGGCGGCGCTATTGCTCGCGGTGCAGGCCCGCAGGCATCGGCCGCAGGACATCGAATGGGCGATCGATGGCGACGGCGCACTGTGGCTGCTGCAGTCGCGTGCGGTCACCGCGATCAGCTGGCGCACCGACATCGACCAGTTCTCCGATGCGGACCTGCGCGACGGCGGCGTCTCGGCCCGTGTGTGCACACCCATGATGTTCTCGCTGTACGACAACGCCTTCCAGTACTCGATGCAGCGATTCTTCGAGGGTCTGGGCCTGGCCGCGGCGGGCGAAGAGCCGGACTGGATGGCGATGTACTACGGCCGGGCCTATTGGAACGTGAGCGCGGTGAAGCAGTGCTTCCAGCGCATACCCGGCTTCGACGAACAGCACTTCGACGACGACCTGGGGGTCCTCAACGAGTACGGCCCCGAGGGGCCGATCCGCACGCCGAACACGCCGCTGACCATCGCCCGCGCGCTTCCCGTCGCGCTGGCGGTGCAGCGCAGCTATCGCGAACAGCTCGCCGCCGTCGACGCGTTCGCCGAGAGCTGGCCCGCCAAGTACGCAGCGTGGCGCGAGCGGGTGCGCGCGCTGCCCCGGACCGACCAGGCGACCTTCGCCGCCGACCTCGCCGACTGCCTGCTCACCCTGCACGCGACGACCGAGCGCACCTATTTCACGACGATCTATCACAACTCGAGCGTGCAGACCGACTTCAAACAGCTGCTGGACAAGGTCGACGCGGCCACCGGCGCGACCAGCTCCGCCATCGACCTGATGGGTGGTCTCGCCGAGATCAGCCACATGGCGCTGCAACGCGGGATCGTCGAATTGCACCGTGTCGCACGAGAATTCGGCATGGACCGCCCGGAGTGGGAAATGGCGCTCGCGGCCTTCCTCGCCGAGCAGGGCTTCCACGCCGACGCCGAACTCGACCTCACCTGCCCGCGCTGGTCGGAGGACCCGCAGCGGGTGCGATCGATGATCGCGGTGATGCTCGAACACGGCACCGCGCCTGCCGACCCGGCGGCCACGCTGGTGGAGCAGCGCAAGCGCTACGAGTCCGAGTCGGCGGCGGTCCGAGCCCGGGTCCGGGCCCGTCCGACGACACGGGTGCGCTACGCCAAGGCGCTGGACAAGCAGATCGACCGGATGCGCCGCTACCTCGTGGCCAGGGAACGGATGCGGGAATTCTCGTCGCAGTGCTACGCCGTCGTGCGCGCCTACGTGGTGGAGGCGGGCACGCGCTTGACCGCCGCCGGCGCGCTCGAGCACGCCGACGACGCGTTCCAGCTGACCATCCACGAGCTCACCGACTTGGTCGTGGGCCGCGCGGACGCGGCGGACCTCGCGCCCGTGATCGCCTACCGCCGCGCGATGTACGCGGCCTATCGCGATCTCACGCCGCCGCACGAACTCGGTGGCGGGGTGACCGTGGCCGCGGTGCGCGCCGTCGCCGACGGCGACCTGTCCGGCCTCGGATGCAGTCCCGGTGTCGCAGAGGGAACGGCGCGGGTGATCACCGCGCTCACCGACATCGACCAATTGCGCGACGGCGACATCCTCGTCACGAGATTCACCGACCCGGGTTGGACTCCCGCGCTGGGCTTGGTGGCGGGTGTGGTGACCGAGGTGGGCGGCATGCTGTCGCACGCCGCCGTGATCGGACGCGAGTACGGCATCCCCGCCGTACTGAATGTGGCGGGCGCCACGAGTGTCGTGCGATCGGGTCAGCGGATCCGAATCGACGGCAGCGCGGGAGTGGTGCGGATCCTGGACGCGGACTCCGTCGCGGCCCCCGTGGGCGGCGAACCGTCCGCGGATCACCGGCGAGCGGACGCCGCCGCTCGCGCGCGACCGGAGGAGGACGCACCGCCGCCCCCCGCTCTCCCCGAAACCTCCACGGAGGTGGCAGATCCTGTCGCATCACCTCGCGTGACGCGCGGCTCCGGAAAGGACACGACACTGACCGCACGTAAACGCCTGATCTGTCTCGCGGGCGGTGACGGCTCGGGCAAGACCACCCAGGTGGCGAGGATCGCCGCGGAATTCGAGGCGCAGGGCCACAGTGTCGCAGCGGTGACGATCTGGGACGCCTTCCTCGACCCGAAGGTCTCCTCGAAACTCCCTTGGGGGAGTCCCGCGGAGATCTACGGTTACCTCCAGTTGCTCACTCCGCTCAGCCGCGCGCACTTCCTGTTCCACGCCATGCAGCTGGCACTGGACCTGGCCGCCGAGCGTGGCGCGGACATCATGCTCGCGAACGCGTATTGGTACAAGTACTACGCCACCGAAGTCGCCCACGGCGGCGATCCGGCCGTCCTGCGCAGCCTGGCGGCGGGGTTCCCGGAACCCGATCGCACCTTCTACCTCGCGGTGCGGCCGCAGGACGCGCTGAGCCGCAAACGGTTGCGCAGCGACTACGAGAGCGGCTACGGCGACGAGGAGTCGTTCCTGGCCTTCCAGCAGCGCAGCCACGAGGCGCTCGACGCGCTGTCGGACGAGTTGGGCTGGATCCGGCTCGACGGCACGGCGGCGCAGGCCGAGATCACCAGCGCGGTGCTGACCCAGTTGCGCGAGGACGACCGATGAGACACCTTCTGTCAACCTCAGGCGGCGAGTACGCGTTGGCGGTTGCTGACGTGGGTTTCTTCGTTGTAGGCGGTGCCGCGGGTCAGGCA